>JBCCYG010000007.1:0-29006 GCA_039190145.1 Pseudomonadota bacterium
AGCGCCGCGCCAAACCCGGCAAAGCCATAGACGAGCCCCGCCACCAAAACCGCGACCAAGACGTAAGCCAGCCCCGGCACGGCCAGAGCCGCCGCAAACGCCTCAGGTATTGGGGCCAAATTGCGTGCCCGCATTGGCGTCAGGCTTGGACCAATCCCGTTTGACGCCGAGATAAAGCAGGATCGCCGACGCGACAAAGATCGACGAATACGTCCCCACGATCACGCCCCAGATCATCGCGAAAACAAAGCCACGGATCACATCCCCGCCAAGCACAAAGAGCGACATAAGCGCGAGCAGCGTGGTCACCGACGTCATCACCGTGCGCGACAGCGTCTCATTGATCGACAGGTTCAGCACTTCATTGAGCGGGCGCTTCTTGTACTTGCGCAGGTTCTCCCGAACCCGGTCAAACACGACCACCGTGTCGTTGAGCGAGTAGCCCACGATGGTCAAAAGCGCCGCGATAATGGCGAGGTCAAACTTGATCTGCAGCTCTGAAAAGATGCCGATGGTCAGGATCACGTCATGGACGAGTGCGGCCACCGCGCCCAGGGCGAACTGCCACTCGAAACGCAGCCAGATGTAAACGAGCACCGCCCCTATCGCGAGCACGACCGCGATGATTGCCGTCTGTATGAGCTCACCAGAGACCTTCGGCCCTACAGATTCCACGCTCGGAAATGGCAGCTTCAATCCCGGATCCACGGCGCTGAGCGCATCAGCCACCTGGTTGATGACCTCGGGCGACACGCTCTCCTGCCCCTCCTGGGCCTGAATGCGGATCTGGGCCACGTTCTGATCGGGCCCAAATGTTGGGTCGAACACCTCCGAAATAGACACATCGCCAAGCTCGAGCACCGCCAGCGCGTCCCGATAGGCCCCGATGTTCAAGGGCTCGGTGGATTCCGTCCGGATCGTCGTGCCACCGCGGAAATCGATCCCGAAATTGAGCCCCTGGATCAGGTAGGACCCGAAGGCGAGCACCATGAGCAGCGCCGAGATGCCAAACCACAGCTTCCACCGCGAAAAGAAGTCGATGGAGGTTTCCTTGGGGACGAGCCTCAGCCGCATCTCACACCTCCAACCGCTTCGGGCGCTTGCGTTCAAACCACATCACAATGAGAACCCGCGTCACAAAGATCGCGGTAAATACCGAGGTGACGATCCCGAGCCCGAGCGTAATCGCAAAGCCCCGCACCGGCCCTGACCCCATGAGATAGAGGATCGCGGCAGTGATGAAGGTCGTGATGTTGGCGTCAATGATCGCCGAGAGCGCCTTTTCATAGCCGAGCTCAATCGCCCGCGCTGGGCCCTTAGCGGTCTTCAGCTCCTCTCGGATACGCTCAAAGATGAGCACATTGGCGTCCACCGCCATCCCGATCGTGAGCACGATCCCCGCGATCCCCGGCAGCGTCAGCGTCGCGCCCAGCGTCGACAAGAGCCCAAAGATCAGCCCCACATTGATGATCAGCGCAATATTCGCAAAAAACCCAAAGAGCCCGTAGCTCAGGAACATGAAAACGAGCACCAGCGCAAAGGCCACGATGCAAGCAATCGTGCCCGCATCAATCGAATCCTGGCCGAGCTCCGGCCCCACTGTCCGCTCCTCGAGGAAATCCAAACCAGCCGGTAGCGAGCCCGCCCGCAAAAGGATGGCGAGTTGCGTCGATTCCTCAATCGTAAACGCCCCGGTGATCTGACCCGAGCCGCCGGTAATCGCGCTCTGGATCGTCGGGGCCGACACGACCTCCTCGTCCAAAACGATGGCAAAGGGTGAGCCCACATTGGCGCTCGTATATTCCCCAAAAGCCCGCGCGCCCGTCGTGTTAAAGCGGAAATCCACGCTCGGGTTCTGGTTTTGGTCAAACGACGGCTGCGCATTCACCAGCGTCTCCCCCGTCACCACCGGCGTCCGCTCAAGGATGTAGAAAATCCCGGTCTCGTCCACCGACGGCAAAAGCTCGTTGCCTGGCCCGGGGCTCGCATTCTCATCGGTCGTGCGGCCCACCACGGGCTGGAAGGTCAATAGCGCGGGCTTCCCGATCAGCTCTTTGACCTCCTGCGCAGATCCGATGCCGGGCACCTGAATGAGGATGCGCCGCTCGCCCTGGCGCTGAATGGTGGGCTCCCGCGTGCCCGCCTCGTCGATCCGCCGCCGGATGATCTCTAACGATTGCGCCATGGTGCGCTGATCCGTGGCCTCCTGCTCCGCCGCGCTCAAGCGCACGATGAGGATGTCCCCATCCGAGGCCACATCGATATCTGATTGCAGCGCCCCCGTGATCGTCTGGAGCGGCGTCGCCAGCCCCCGCGCGATCTCCATGGCCCGCGCCATGCCCTCGGGCCGCGAAATCCGCACGCGCAGATCCGTGCCGTTAGACGGCTGCAACCGAATGGTCCCCACCGTCTCCCGCTCGGGGCGCAGCGCGTCCCGCAGCTCCGGCCAAAACCCTTCAAGCCGCGTCTCATAGACCTCCTCAAGCCGCACCTCCGCGAGCAGGTGCGCACCCCCCCTAAGGTCGAGACCCAAATTCACCAGCGAGGACGGCATCCAAGAGGGCCAAAGCCCTGCATCATCGAGGTTTTCTTGCGATTCAAAGCCCGCCTCGATCCGCGCCTCGGCGTCGTTTGACCGCTCCACGCGCTCGTAAAAGCCGTTCGGGAGAGCAAGCAAAAGCCCGCCCAGCACCACCGCCCAGATCAGGACCCGCTTCCAGCCCTCGATCTTGAGCATCTACTTCTCCGCCGGTTCGGTCTTTGACATCACCTTGGCGATGGTGTCGCGGACCACGCGCACCTTCACGCCCTGCGCCAGCTCCACTTCGAGCTCGCTGTCATCTTTGACCTTGGACACCTTGCCGATGAGCCCGCCCGAGGTCACCACCTGATCGCCGCGCCGAAGCTCGGAAACCATCTTGGCATGCTCCTTCACCTTCAGCTGCTGCGGCCGAAACACGAGGAAGTAGAAAATCGCGATGATAAGCAGCGGAAAAAGAAGTCCGAACGGATCCATGGGGCCCCCTGAGGTCGTTTAGGGGGACCTAACGACGCAAAGAGCCAAACGCAAGAAAGCGGCCGGTCGCAAATCGTTGAATTTTACCCCAAGAGCCGTAGCGTGCCGCCATGCGCAGGCTTTTCCTCATCCTCACCGCTCTCATCGCCGCTGCATTCCTCTTTCTGACGCTTGAACCACCCCGGTCAGAGGAGGCAGCGTTGGCCCGCGTCGAGCGGCTCGCGCGCAACACGACCGAGGCCGGGCACTGGCCCGCCCTCTCCGTGGCCTATGTCGCCCCCGGGGAGGTGATCTGGGCCGAAAGCTTTGGTCAGGCTGACATCGCCACCGCCCGCGCCATGACGCCCGAGACGCCGATGCCCATCGGCTCGATCTCCAAGGTCATCATCGGCCTCACCGCCGCGTTGGAGGCCGAAGACGGCTTTGATCTTGACGCCCCTCTCGCCGACTACTGGCCAGGCGTTCCCGAAACGGTCGCGGCCGTCACCTTCCGGCAATTGGCCACCCATACCGGCGGCATCGCAGATACCGAGCGCGGCTATGAGGGCGCGGCCTACGCGCAAAACACGCTCAGGCACCCGACGGCCCTCGCGGACTACCTCGAAAGCTACCTCACGCCAGAGGGCGCGCTCTTTGACTCCACCGCCATCACCGCACCGGGCACCGCCCACGCCTATTCCAATGTCGGCGCGGCCCTCGCGGCCCAAGCCTTGGGCGAGGCATCGGGGACCGACTTTGCCAGCCTTTCCCAAAACCGCGTGCTCGAACCCCTCGGCCTGACCCAAGCCACGTGGGACGCCACGACGCTGCCGCCAAACACCCGCGCCACCCTCTACAGGCACCGCGATGGCGCGTTTGAGCCGCTCGCGCCTTATGCCCTCGCCACCTGGCCCGATGGCGGGCTCAACGCGTCGCTCAATGACCTCGCCACACTCCTGGCCGTGATGATGTCCGGCGGCACGCTCGACGGTGACCGACTGCTCCCCCAGGACGCCATCGCGCGGCAAAGAGACATCTCCTCCAGCGGCCTACGAAACATGGCCCCTGGCCAGGGCGAAGGGCTCTTCTGGGCCTTCGAATCCCTCGATTTCCCCGGCCTCACGATCCCTGTAGAGGGCCATTCCGGCGGCGATCCGGGGCTTTTGACGATGATGTACCGCATCGGCGGCACCAACCGCGGTTTCGTCCTCATGATCAACGGCTACCGCGAAAGCGACTGGACCCTCCTCCAGGGCGGACGCCTCATCGCCAACCTCGCCCGCGCAGCGCGGCTTGTTAGATAGAGCCCATGCCGAAAATCCTCATCGTCGATTCCAATCCCAAAGCGCTCAATGACCGCAACCGCAGGGGCGGCCAACCGGGTCTCGGCGACGGCTACGCCGCCGCCCTGACATCGCTAGATGCGGAAGCCCAATGCACCATAATCGCGCCCTATGACGGCGACGCATCGCCAGCGCTCGACCGCTTTGACGGCATCGTCTTCACCGGCTCGGCCGTGGAATGGAGCACCGAGGACCCCCGGGCCGAACCGCTGGCCGTGATCATGCGCGCCGCATTCGCCGCCGCCAAACCCGTCCTCGGCTCGTGCAACGGGTTGCAACTAGCGGCCACACTGCTCGGCGGCGAAAGCGGCGCAAGCCCAAACGGTGTCGAAGAGGGCCTCGCTCGCGATCTCCAACTGACCCAGGCAGGCAAAGACCACCCGATGATGGCAGGCCGCCAAAGCGGCTACGCCGTCCCCTGCATCCACCGCGACGAGGTCACGAAGCTCCCCCAAGGGACGGTCGTCCTCGCCACAAACGCCCACTCGCCCGTGCAAGCCTTCGCCTATGAGAAAGACGGCGTGGATTTCTGGGGCGTGCAATACCACCCCGAATACACACCCGAATACATGCGCTTCACGCTGCAATCGCGCGGCGCGTCAGCGCGCGACGCTGAGGCCGCGGTCAGCCCCACGCCCAGCGACACCGAGCGCATGACCGAACTGCGAAACTGGCTAGATCACCTGCGGTAAGGTGGGGTTATACCCCACCGCCCTAGTAATAATGCCCGTGCCGGTAATCCCAGCTGATGAAGTGGTCGCTCAAAAGCTCCATGATCTCGGTGCAGGCCAGCCCCTTGCGGATCAGCACCGGCCCCGGGCTCACATCCCGATCGCCCTTTTGGAGCGGCACCAAAGCACCGGCGGCATCCACCATGGAAACCATAACGCCCTGCTCATAGCGGGTCTTTTCGTCCTCATTGGGCTGGATCGAGGCCACATAATCATTGGCCTCCACGATCAGATCCGCCTCATTCTCGATCCGCTCGCCGATCCCTTCCACGAGACCCCGGTTCCCCTTCCCCGACGGGTTCGCTGAGGAGGCAAAGACGAGCTTGCCGTGCTTTTCCCAAAGCTCTTTGGCCACCATCTCCGAGGGCACCCCGAACTTGATGACGAAACACGACGTCCCGCGGGTATCCATCATCAGCTCTTCAGCACCGGCGGGGATATGCGTCTTGGCCTCTTCCTTCCAAGGCAGAATGCATCCGAGCAGGATGTCGGCATCCCAATGCGCCTGGTAAAACGCGTCGATCTCGTCGTTGAGCACGGCGAGCGCGCGCAGCTCTTCCATCGAGCCGCAGAGCACTACGCCCGGCTTGTTCCGGTTGCGCACCTTGGCGTCAAACTTCCGCTCAAGCCCGCCCGCATCCGAGGTCATGATGATGTAGCCCACCTTGGTCGGGCTCACGATGCACCCGCCCTCGCCCAAGAGGACCTCCATCGATTCAGGCTGCACGCCCCCGTTCCAGCGGATCGTCTTGTCAGCGCCCATCATAGTCTCCTCGTCGCGATGCGCGCGCGGAGTGGGGCAAAGGCGCTGAGGTGTCAAGCAAAGAGGCCGCTGGGGGAGCGCATTCGATGGGCCGAGGCGCGTCGACCCAAGGCCACCTCAACTCACTTTATGACTGCCCCTTGGCTACCCTGAACAACCAACGCGCGGGGCTCGTTCATCGACGCGCCGTGGGGCGGCCCGTCCCTCACGGGAGATTTGTTTCACAAATCCCCTGCCGGGCAGCGGATAGCGCGGCGCGCTCCGCGCCTGACCCCGCGCCCGCGAACTAGTCGGACCAAATCACCCCGCGGCCCCAGCGTGGCAATGCCGACCCTGTTGCGCCCATAGGTCCGCGCTACACGCAGAGAACCCACGCGCCACGCATGACACCGTAGCGATGCAGCGAAGGTCGGCTGAGAGCTCGAAGTAACTCTGTGAGAAATCCTGTTCCTTTGCTACTGGAGAAACGCAAACTTACAGTTTGAACGGATATCGCCGTGTTTCATAAGGCAGTTGAGTGGCAGAACGAGCACTATGATTTCTACCGCTCTTCTGGCGGCGTGATATCCATCTCTGTTTGTGATGCAGCAGAGGATACGCACGATTGCCATGTTGCGACCCTTGCGGCAGCCATCAATGCCAAGGACACCTCGACAGTCTCAAGAAAAGTAGCAAATGTAGTCCCGGTTGAAATCGATGAAGAGACCTTCCATGGCTCGTACTTCGACTACAAAAGGCAGCTCTTGCTTTACAATGGCACCGTCGATGTCGGTCGAGGCCGCTCACTAACAAACCCGTTTTACAAAGATATTGGGAGTTGCCTGGGTGGTTCATCGCATCTTCCCGATCTTTGGACTTTCGGTGAGTTTGCGTACGCTTTTTGCCAGCCAGCCTACGGCCTGAAGATGAAGCCACTTAAGATCCATGAGGCTTATTTGGCGATTACCTCCGAGATTGCCCCTCGCACTCAGTGTAGAATTCTAAGCTGGCAGAAAGAGGAAATTTTGAACGCCGATCCATGGCTTGAGGCCGGTCAGCATTGGTGGGGTGTTTTTGTATTCTCTGTCTATAATAAGAACACTGGGCAAGTATTTGGGATCGCTGCTTCAGACACCGACTAAAAATGATGGAACGCCAGCTTTGTCCGCATACGAGACTTTGGATCGCATTTGAGTGATCCTTGAGGCGACGTTCGCGGCGTGACTGAGCGGCGGCCTACCCTACCCTTTGGCTACGCCCCAGCCCCCTAAACCCAAGGACGCGCCACCGCGGCCCCGGCTTCAAAGGCATCAATCGACCCCTCCTTCTCCAGGGTCAGCCCGATATCGTCGAGCCCCTCGAGCAGGCACCGCTTCCGAAACGGGTCCATCTCAAAGCCGATCACCTCACCGTCCGAGGTCACCACTTCCTGCGCCTCCAGATCGACCGCCATCCGCGCATTCGAGCCCTTTTCCGCATCGGCGAGCAGCACCTCGAGCTCCGTAGGCGTCACGATCACCGGCAAAATCCCGTTCTTAAAACAATTGTTGTAAAAGATGTCGGCAAAGGACGTCGAAATCACACAGCGGATGCCAAAATCCTTGATCGCCCAGGGCGCATGTTCCCGGCTCGAACCGGTCCCGAAATTGTCCCCCGCCACGAGGATCTGCGCCTCGCGATATTGCGGCCGGTTCAGCACAAAATCGGGGACCTCATTGCCCTCCATGTCGTAGCGCATCTCTTCAAAGAGATGCACACCCAGCCCCGTCCGCTTGATCGTCTTCAGGAACTGCTTGGGCAGGATCATATCCGTGTCGATATTCACCAAAGGCATCGGCACCGCGATCCCCGTGAGCTTCTCGAATTTATTCATGGCCCAAGCCTCCTCGGGCATGGTCCCTAGGCCATCCCCGGCCTTGAAGCAAATGTGACTGGCATAGAGCACCCCCGCGCGCGATGCTCATCCTCCCATGCTCCGCCTCGCCCTCCTCCTCCTCTGCCTCGCCCTGCCCGCCCCCGCTGAGGAGCCGCTGCCGGACTACATCATCGCCGAATACGGCCACCCCCCGGCTGTGCCCGAGGGCCCTCTCCCGCCCGACCTCGCCGCCGCGGTGGATACCATCTTCGTCCAAAGCCTCGCCACCTCCGCCTGGGGCCCGGCCGAGCAGGAAGCGCTCGCCAAGATCGCCGCCTCCGGCGACCCCCGCCTCGCCTGGACCCTCCTCGACATGATGCGCTTCACCTGGCGGATCAGCTTCGACAATGCGCTGGCACAAGCCTCCACCACCCTCACTGAGATCAACTACCAGACCCCGCGCCGCTGGGCCGAGCTCACCGACCACCTCATCGCCTGGGACATCCCCGCCTATCCCGGCTACCTCGAGACCAAACGCGCCATCTTCACCCAGTTTCTCCCCGACATGGCCCCCCTCTTTGCCCCCGGCGACGTCGACTGGCGGCTGATCTCCTGGGGCGGCGTCAACATCGACGACCGCCCTTTTGGCACAGAAGACATATGCGCCTGCATCCCCGCCGCCGACGACCCCGCCACGACGACAGCCGAGGCAGCCACCTGGCTCGCAGACGACGCCACCATCTTCGGCATTGAACTCAACGGCGAGGCTCGCGCCTATCCCCGCCGCATCATGGAAGTCCGCGAGATGGTCAACGACACGCTCGGCGGCCGCGACTTCGCCATGCCCTACTGCACCCTCTGCGGCGCTGCCCAGGCCTATTTCACCGACGGCCTCCCGCCCGAAACCAAGCGCCCCACCATGCGCACCTCCGGCCTCCTTAGCCGATCCAACAAGGTCATGTACGACCTCGAAACCTTCTCCGTCTTTGACACGTTCAAAGGCCGCGCCCTCACCGGCCCGCTCCACGCAAAAGGCATCACACTCGAACCGCTCACAGTGATCACCACCACCTGGGGCGACTGGAAGGCCCAGTACCCCCACACCACCGTGCTGAGCGAAGAGCTCGCGCTCGGCCGCAACTACAACTTCCGCGAAACCCGCGACGCCGGCGGCCCCATCTTCCCCGTGGGCGACGTGGACCCGCGCCTCGGCGTCCACGAAGACGTCATCGGCGCAATCACGAGCGCCGGCACCCCCATCGCCTTCCCCCGCGCCGACGCCCTCCTCGCCCTCAAAGCAGGCCAAGAGGTCCGCTTCGAAGACGTCGTCATCACCCTCGAAGCCGGCGGCCTCCGCGCCACCCGAGCAAGTGGAGAAGATCCAGGCGGCCACAACGCCTTCTGGTTCGCCTGGTCCCAATTCCACCCCGGCACGAGCCTCTGGCAACCCAACCCGTAGGATGCGCACTGCGCACCGTCCCTCCTTGCGAGCCTTCGAAGATCGTGGAGGCCGTAAAAACTCCTTGCCCGCCTCTAGACGTCAATTACGCTTTTCAGCAATTACTAGAACGGTTTGGATTGAAACGAGATGACGGAAGAAAGTGCACCTAAAGGCGACCCGTGGGAAAAAGACTTGCTCGGCTTTAAGGAGACTGGCCTAGCATTCACAAATCTCATCAAATCTATTGAGACCGAGAAAGTCATCTCAATCGAAGCAGGGTTTGGTCGCGGTAAGACCTTCTTCAGGGAAGCATGGGCCCAGCACCTTCGCCAATCGGGCGAAGTCGTCATCGAGCTCGACGCATCGAAATCTGATCACTCCGGCGACCCAGTGGTCACCCTCTTGGGCGCACTCATTGAAGAAGCGTCCGACATCAGCGACGGCGCAAAGAAGGCCGCGCTTGATGTCGCCAAAAAGTGGGGCGCTCTTGGCGTCAAAACAGTTGCAAGGGCAGTTCTGAGAACAGGCGCGGAAGAGGTCATTGAGACGTTCACAGACAGCGCTTCAGACGAACTTGAAGACTTCGAAAAGCTGGATGCCTTTGTCACGAACTTGGGCGAGGACATGTCGAAAGCTGCGGCGCAGTTAATCAGTGCCCAGATGGCCGCCGAGAAGGTCCGTAAAGAGGAGCTACCAGTTCAGATTGAGGCGCTGCGGACCGCGCTACTTTCGACATCAGAACGCGAGCAGGTGATCGTCATTATCGATGAGCTTGATCGCTGCCATCCAGAATACACACTCGCTTTCCTAGAAGCTATGAAATCGATGTTTGAGACGACTGGCTTCATTTTCTGCCTGATGGTGAATGAAAACTACATTGAGGCCCTAGCGAACCATCGTTTTGGCATTAGCTCTAATGATGAGAGATATTTAGATAAGTTCCTTGATCTGCGACTTCGATTGAAGCCAGCAGAAGGTTCCTTTGAAACTGCAGTCAAAACGGCTGCGATGTCACTTCCGCTCAAAGAGCCATTTGGTGGTCATCCGCAGTTCAAACTTGATTTCGCGGCAGAACTTGCTGGCAAGTTGGCAGCTGCGAACGACCTCTCTATGCGACAAGTGCGGCGCATCCTGGAGCGCATAGAACTAGTGATGCGCTGTTACCGGGATGTGCCGATCGATCCCTGCATACTAGTCGCTCTAGCTTTCCGAATGGAAAACCATCTCAAACAAGACTCGTTTCATCGGCTCGATTTTACACCAGCCGCAACTGCGGCGGAGATCAAGAAATTGAAGGAGGTGTGGCAAGAGAGACCTTTTAATCAACAAACCGCCATTAGAAAAGCCCAAGCCTGGGTTGAAAATGAGTTTCCCGAGTTCTTAGAATTACCTGTAGATCGCTATAGCAAAGATGTAGACATGAATGAGCCATCTTGGTTCCGAGCCCTGGTGTCTCTCGGTCCCCACTACCTTCCGTCCCATCAGGCGATGCTTGACGCAGTCGCGGCCATCGAAGTCCCGCAGTGAGTCTTCAAGGCGGACAGCCCCTCCCCAAAAACATAAAAACGCACAGCTTAACCAAATCCGCCCCTCTCATGTGCGCAAATCGCGTATGCATCGGATGTGCATGGGTGGTGCATCGTGTGTGCCCCCCGAAATCCACCCCATTCCCGCTCTCCCACGCCCCCCGTTAACCCGCCTCACCCGCAAAACCTAACGCCGATTAACCCAAACCCACGCTGTCGGATTAACGCGCATTAACCCATTTCTTAACGGGGCGTACGGCCTCTTCCCCTCTTCAAGTCCACGCGTTACACGGCGCCCCATCCGGACGTCACGGGGAGGCCCAAAAAGATGCACGATATCAAGCTCATCCGACAGGACCCAGCCGCCTTCGACGCCGCCCTCGCGCGGCGCGGCGACGCCCCCCAATCCGCTTCCCTCCTGGCCCTCGACGAGGCCCGCCGGGCCAAGATCCTGGCCGCTGAAACCGCCCAGGCCGAGGCCAACAAAGCCGCCAAGGAAGTGGGTGCCGCTAAGGGCCGGGGCGACGAGGAAGAATTCAACCGCCTCCGCGCCTTAGTTGCTGAAAAGAAAGCGGAAATCGCCGCCCTTCAGGAGGAAGCAAAGGCCGAGGATGCCCGCCTCACCGACGCCCTCGCCCGCATCGCGAACCTGCCCGCGGGCGACGTCCCGGACGGCAAGGACGAAGACGACAATGTCGAAATTCACCGCTGGGGCGAGCCCCGCCGCATCAACGACGCGAAGGAGCATTTTGACATCCCTGCCGTGAAGCCCGGCATGGATTTCGAAACGGCTGCGAAGATGAGCGGCTCGCGCTTCGTGCTGCTCAAGGGCACTATGGCCCGCCTCCACCGCGCGCTCGCGCAATTTATGCTGGATAAACACACGCTTGAGCACGGCATGACGGAGGCTAACACCCCCGTTCTCGTCCGCGATGAGGCCATGTACGGCACCGACAAACTGCCGAAGTTCGGCGAAGACAGCTATCAGACGACCAATGGCTGGTGGCTCATCCCCACCTCTGAAGTGTCGCTAACCTATTCTGTTGCAGGCGAAATTCTGGACGAGGCCGCGCTCCCCATCCGCCTCACCGCCCACTCGCTCTGTTTCCGCTCTGAGGCCGGATCGGCGGGTCGCGACACCGCCGGCATGCTCCGCCAGCATCAGTTTGAAAAGGTTGAGATGGTGGCCATCACCCATCCCGATCACTCGGAAGCCGAGCAGAAGCGGATGCTGAACGCCGCCCATGCCGTGCTCGAAGCGCTTGAAATCCCTTACAGAACCGTCGTGCTCTGCACCGGCGATATGGGCTTTGGCGCCCGACGCACCTATGATGTGGAGGCCTGGCTTCCTGGCCAAAACACCTACCGCGAAATCAGCTCTGTCAGCACCACGGGCGACTTCCAGGCCCGCCGCATGAATGCCCGCTTCAAACCTGCGACCGGCGGCAAACCAGAATACGTGCACACGCTCAACGGCTCCGGCGTCGCCGTCGGCCGCTGCCTCATCGCCGTTCTCGAAAACGGTCAGCAGGCGGACGGCTCGGTAACCCTTCCGAAAGCCCTCGCGCCCTACCTTGGCGGCGCCACGCAAATCACGCCCGAGGGCAATCTCCAATGAAAGCAATGGCTTGGCTCACCGCCCTCCTCGCGCTGACCTTCGCGGGCGCACCGTTCGTGACCGAGCCCTTCACCGGCTTCCGCGCGGATCAACTGCCGATCCCGCAGGAGAACCCGCCGATCCAGCCGGCGGGCTACGCGTTTTCGATCTGGGGCGTGATTTACCTCTGGCTGGTGGTCTCCTGCATCTATGGAGCGATCAAAAGACCAAACGACGCCGAATGGCATAAAACCCGCCCTTGGCTCATCATCTCGCTCGCCGTGGGCACGACTTGGCTAGCCATCGCCAACTCCTCGGTCCTCTGGGCGACGATCACGATCTGGATCATGCTCGCGACCGCCCTCGCCGCACTCTTTGCCAGCCCCGCTAAAGACCGCCTACTCCTCCGCGCGCCTATCGGCCTCTATGCCGGATGGCTCAGCGCGGCATCGTTCGTGTCTCTGGCCGCGCTCCTGGCGGGAAATGGTTTGATAACAGACGCTTACGGCTGGGCCCTCATCTTGATCCCAGCGGCGTTACTCCTGGCCGCAATCGTTCAGATCACCCAAACGAAGGCCCCCGAATACGGGATCGCCGTCGCTTGGGCACTTGTCGCGATCACGGTTAGAAATGGTCAGGACGTCCTCACCATCGCCGCCCTCGCCGCCGCATGTGCCGTCATCATGGCCGCCCTCGCCATCAGGTCTGCGCGACAGACAGCCTAAACCGGCGAGACCTTGTAAGGCCGAACCCGCCGTAGCGAT
Organism: Pseudomonadota bacterium; assembly: GCA_039190145.1. Lineage (GTDB taxonomy): Bacteria > Pseudomonadota > Alphaproteobacteria > Rhodobacterales > Rhodobacteraceae > Shimia_B. The sequence continues at coordinate 12,995 of JBCCYG010000007.1, forward strand.
TGCGGTCGGTAGTCAGGCACATGATCGATGCGATCATCGGCCGACGGGTGTAAGTCCGCGTCATCCTCAGGGCCGTCGCGCCAGGCAAGGAGCGACCGCACGAGATTGTAGAGCTTGCTCGCCGTGGCGGGATCGCCCGGGTTGCGCGCATCTGGCTTTGAGAAACCAGATAGGTCGATGTCTAACCCCCGCTCTTTGGCGCCTTCGATCACCCAGTCGCGCGGGTAAGCAACAAGCCCATCGAGCGTGCTCGCTCCACCGACAATGCCGTGATTTCCGATAAACCACATCTGCTGGTACGGGCGGTCATCGCCCTCAATTCCTTGATTGAGCCCGAGGCTCTCGGTGCCATCCTTGCGCGTATGGGGCCCAAGGTTGCTCCAAAGAGCGGGCTCAAACAGCTTGCGCTTTTCATCAATGGCGAGCGCATGGCGCGCCGCATCCACGAGGCTTGAAAGTTCGGTGTCGTGAAACCGGTGGCGCCAGTTCACGAGCGACGCCGCCGCGCCAAAGATCGAGACCGGAACGCCCAGCGCGCCTACCGTATCCCACACGCCCAAATAAGAGATCGAGACCATTTCTGCCTTGCCTTCGCGGGCCTCAAGGTCTTTTTCGGACGTCGCAAATCGCGGGCTAATCCTCTGACGTTCCTTGATAATATGCGGGGCATCGGGATGGTTTTCCTCGCCGCGCAGACGATAGAGCCTAAACGCCTCTTTGAGATTATACGGCGCAAGCTTTGAGCGCTCCATGATCCCGCACTTGCGGATCATGCCAACCAGAGAGCGCGCCGTATAAGCCCCGCGGGAAAACCCGAAAACCATTAGACGGTCACCGGGGTCGTAGTGCTCCACAACAAAGGAATAGGCCTCACGGACCCGCTGATTGAGACCCCAGCCAAAGATGCCACCGCCGACCCTCCAAAACAGGGTCCCGCTCTTGGTGGGCCGCTTACGCGCCCCAACACCGCTAAAGTACTCAGCAATCTGTGTGTCGGTCTGGGCGCAGGCATCGGCGCATTTCTTAACGTTCGTGGTGATCGCGATGGACTCATTGTTCCAGGTCCCGTCGCAGAAAATGGCAATGATCTTGGACATAAAAAATCGCTCCAAAATTGAATGCCGTAAGCCTAACTCCCGTGGGGCTTCTTGCCCAGATGCTTCCTGAGCCGCGAAGGGGTGGATTTCTTTTTGTCCTTGTAGGGGTTTGCCTGCCCCTGCCCGCGCATGGTGAGGCGGATTGGTGTGCCGGGCATATCAAAGTCCTCGCGCAACCCATTGATGAGGTAACGTGAATAGCTTTCCGGCATCTTGTCAGGAGCCGAACACATCACGACAAAGCCCGGTGGGCGCGTCTTGGCCTGGGTCGCGTAACGCAGCTTAATCCGACGCCCGGCTGGTGCAGGCGGCGGGTGCGCTTCGACCATCGCCGTGAGCCAGCGATTGAGCGCCGCCGTCGGCACGCGTCTGTTCCAGACCTCATGGGCCCGGATCACCGCCGCTTTCAGCCGGTCCATCCCCCGCCCGGTCTTGGCAGAGACCGTGATGAGCGGTGCGCCCTTTAGCTGTGGGAGGAGGCGCTCGAACGCCTCCTTAAGCGCGGCGAGCTTGTCCTGCTTGTCGCGCTCGAGGTCCCATTTGTTGACCGCGACGACCACCGCACGCCCTTCGCGCTCGGCGAGGTCTGCGATGCGCAAATCTTGCTGCTCAAACGGGATCGCTGCATCGAGCAGCACGACAACAACTTCGGCAAACTTCACGGCGCGCAACCCGTCAGAGACACTAAGCTTTTCAAGCTTCTCCTGCACCTTAGCGCGCTTGCGCATGCCCGCGGTGTCAAAGAGCCTGACTGGTGTGCCGTCCCAATCCATGATCACGGAAATCGCGTCGCGCGTGATCCCCGCCTCGGGGCCAGTAAGCAACCGATCTTCGCCCAGCATCTGATTGATAAGCGTGGACTTTCCGGCATTCGGTCGCCCGACGACCGCGACTTGCAGCGGCTTTGCTGCTAAGTCAGCATCAGTATCGACATTCGTCTCCGCCTCTTCGGCGGCTGCACGGGCCTCGAACTGCTCGGCCAGCGGGTCAAGCGCAGCGGCAAGATCCGCCATGCCTTCGCCGTGCTCCGCGCTGATTGGGATCGGATCGCCGAGGCCCAGCGAATAGGCCTCTAGCATTCCGTCTTCCCCCGCGCGGCCCTCAGCCTTATTGCAAGCCAGGATCACATGCGCCGCGCGACGGCGGAGGATGTCGGCAAAGACCTCATCAGCTGCCGTCACGCCCGCGCGCGCATCGACGATGAAAAGGCAGATATCCGCCATATCCACCGCGCGCTCAGTTAGACGGCGCATGCGGGCGGGCAGGCTTTCATCCGTCGCCTCTTCGAGCCCCGCCGTATCTATCGCCGTAAAGCTCAAATGCCCCAGCCGTGCCTCGCCTTCGCGCAGGTCCCGGGTTACGCCCGGTTGATCGTCAACCAGCGCGAGTTTACGCCCCACCAGACGGTTAAATAGCGTGGATTTGCCCACATTGGGTCGCCCCACCAGGGCTACGGAAAAGGTCATTGCGGTATCGTCAACGGCTCGGAAGCCTGCCCCTTACACCGCCCGCGCGTCAGCGGAAAGCCAGAAGCTGCCCGCGCTTAGACACAACATAAAGTGTGCCCCCCGCCACTACGGGCGCTGTTGCCGCACCACCGGGGATATCGGCTGAGAAGGTGAGCGCGCCGCTCACGGGATCAAAACCCCGAAGCAAGCCGTCAGACGACGCCACGTAGAGCCTCTCACCTGCTAATACCGGGCCAAGATGTGCGTGGACGGTTTTTTGTCGCCGCTCACGGGTTTCGACAAAGAGCGGCAGCTGTTGAGCCCAAATGGTTTCACCAGTGTTGGCATTCAGTCGCGTCAGGCGGTTCTGATCAGACACTAAGAAAATTGAGCCGCCCGCCACGCTGGGGGTCGAGATTGTGCCAACAAGGGCGGTCCAAAGGCGCTCCCCATTGCCGAGGTTAAGCGCCACGAGCCGTCCCGCTGGGTTGGCTGCGTAAACCCTGCCTCCCGCCACGATCGGGTCAGCGGCGACGTCAGAGATAGAAGCGTAGGCCGCCCCTTCCCGCCGTCCGAGCACCGTTGCGTTCCAGCGCTGAAGGCCCCCGCGCCGGAAGGTGGCGACAAGCTCCCCAGAGGAAAATGGAAAGATTGAAAGGTCCTCGGTCACCGCAGGGCCCGCGCCGCCCAAGTAGCCTGATCCGCTGGGCGTCCCATTGATCTGCCAATCAACGCGGCCGGTCTCCGCATTGATCGCCCAACCAACGGAGTCCCGTGCTGCCACATAGACGCGCCCATCAAGATAGGTTGAACTGGCACCGCCTTGGGCGTCGATGTCTTGGCTCCAAAGCTCCGATCCCGTTTCGGGATCGAGGGCCACCACTTCCCCAAACGGCGTGTTGACGTAAAGCGCGCCGCCGCCAAACGCGAGGCCGTGGCTGCCGCCCTGGCCACGCGTTTCGGTGGAGGGTGTTAAATCGCGCGTCCAAAGCGCGGCTCCCGATGTGCTCGTCGCTGTAACGACACCCGCCGCATCCACAGCATAGATGCGCCCATCGGCCACCACCGGGCGGGCATTGATGCGCTGACGGCGTCCGTCGCCCTCTCCGATATTCGCGCTCCATTGCAGCGATGGCGAGTTCGACAACGCGGGATGCGGCACACGGTGAAGCGCGTTACCCCCAGGGTGGGTCCAAGCAGCGTTGACAGCCTGCTGCGGCAAGGTGATCGGGAGCGCCTGGTTTTCAGATAAATCGATGGCCTGCTCACTCGCGAGCCCGACATCTTCGCGCTCTCCCACCAAAGGCGCGTCATTCTGACCGCATGCGGCAAGAAGCAAAACAGATAACGTCGCGAAAGCAGATAAACCCTGCCCTTGCTTGCACTTAATGACTGCCACGGTTGCCCCGCCCGTTATTCCAAGGGTGCGTCAGAGCTACCACCGAGGAGCGAATTTGCCAACTCTGGCGTGCCACCCAAAGCAAAGATGAGCCGCGCAAGGCGCTCGCGTTGAGCATCAGATGCGTCGGCATCGTTTATAAGGGATTGGAAGGCCTCAATCGCTGCTTCTGTCTCACCGGCTGAAACAAGGTCGAGCCCGATGATCTCCTGCGCAACAGTCCGATAGGGCGCACCAGGGCTCGACAGGACGCTGAGCATTAATGATCGCTCCTCAGCCGGAATATTCGGGTCAATGTTGAGCCGTTTGATATTTGCCAAGTCTCTGTAGAGCGGCTGGATATCCGGCATCTCTGCTAAGGCCGCAAGCGCCTCTGATGCTTCTTCGGTGCGACCCGCCGCCTGCAATTCGGTGGCGATCATAAAGGCCTCAACAAGCCCATCTTGCGCGCTCAGCGCAGCCACGCGATCATCCACGCTGGCCCCGTTCATCGCCGCCGCGATGGCATCGCCCCGGGCCTCTGCGATCGCCTCGGCTTGGGCTTTCCGGTACTCATTCCAAGCTGTCCCGCCCACGACACCCAGAATGATCAGCGCCGCGATCCAACCATATCGGCGCAGATAACCCATGAACCTATCGCGCCGAACCTCTTCGGTCACCTCGGCGATAAAGCTGTCGGTTTCGCTCATAGGATGCCCCCCAAACTCCGACCGCTGTCTGCCGAAACGAGGCCAGTTTCACAAGTCAATCTTGTGGATGGGCTAGATGACGCCAACGGACGCGCTGTCGGCAATTGAATTTACACGATTAATGGTCATTTGCCTTGTCAGACGTCCATAAGAGGCGTAATCCGAACTCATTAGTTTAGTCCGTCGGGAAAGCTGCGGCGTATAAGGCTAGACAGACAGCAAGACCCACAGGGCACCAAGTTATGCGAATCCTCCCAGTTCTCACCGCGATACTCGTGATCGCTTTCCTTTATGTACTTGTTTTTGAGCGTGATTTACTCACGACGGCTGCGGCACCCACGCCCGAAGCGCCCGTCGCCGAAGCCGTAGCTGGCACCGGCGTCGAGGAGCCAAATGAGACCCGGATCCAAGTTGTGGTGGTTGCGTCAAAGGCTGTGACAATCGACAGCGCCGTTGCGGTTCGCGGCCGTACGGAAGCTTCTCGCACCGTTGATGTTCGCGCCGAAACGTCCAGCCAAGTGATCAGCGAGCCCCTTCGCCGCGGGACTTTTGTAGAGGCTGGCCAGCCAATCTGTACTCTTGATCCCGGCACTCGCAGCGCAATTTTGGCTGAGACAAAGGCGCGCCTGGCAGAGGCGCTTGCAGTCGTGCCCACTGCTGAAGCTCGCGTTATCGAGGCGCAAGCTGCGTTGGAAGAAGCGTTGATAAATGACAATGCCGCGTCGCGCCTAAGCGAAGGAGGCTTTGCGTCCGAAACCCGCGTGGCGCAGACGCGCGCCGGCGTGCAAGCCGCACGCGCCGCTGTTCAGTCGGCCGATGGCGGTCTATCCGCGGCCGAAGCCGGCATCGAAAGCGCCGAAGCGGCCGTCGCTGCAGCTGAAAAAGAAATTGAGCGCCTGGTCATCAAGGCGCCTTTCTCTGGACTATTGGAAAGCGACGCCGCAGAGCTCGGTAGCCTTCTACAACTCGGCTCTGCCTGTGCCACCATCATACAACTGAACCCGATTAAGATCGTGGGCTTCGTGCCTGAGGTTGATGTGGATCGTGTGGAGCTTGGCGCTAAAGCAGCCGCTCGCTTGGTTTCTGGTCGCGAGGTCGAGGGGTTTGTCACGTTTATCTCTCGCCAGGCTGATGAGCTAACACGGACTTTCCGCGTTGAGATTGAGGTCGCTAACGACGACCTCTCAATTCGAGACGGACAAACCGCCGACATTCTCATTTCAGCCGAAGGTACAGATGCGCACCTTCTGCCAGGCTCCGCGCTTACACTGAACGCTGCTGGCGGGTTGGGCGTGCGCACGGCTGACGCGGACGACATTACGCGCTTTATCCCTGTCTCTATCATTAGGGACACTCCGGAAGGGGTGCTTTTGTCGGGATTGCCCGATGAGGTGCGTGTCATCGTCGTGGGCCAAGAGTTTGTGACCGATGGCGTGCCTGTCGCGCCGGCGCTCAGGGAGGTTAGTCAATGACCGGAATAGTCGATTGGGCCGCGTCGCGCGCGCGGATGATCCTAGCATTCATTGCGCTCTCTCTAGTCGTGGGCGGCGTCTGCTACGCGTTCCTGCCGAAGGAAGGCGAGCCGGATATCGATATCCCAGCTGTGGTAATCTCGGTGCCGTTCCAGGGCATCTCCGCATCTGACAGTGAACAACTGCTTGTTAAGCCCATGGAGGCCGAGCTCGCTGACCTCGACGGTCTTGATACCATGACTTCGGTGGCGGCCGACGGTTACGCCAACGTCGTGCTCGAGTTCGAATTTGGGTGGGACAAGTCGCAAACCCTGGCCGATGTCCGCGCCGCCATGGACAAAGCCGAGGCACAGTTTCCATCCGGCGGCGATGACCCGACGATCGAAGAGCTGAACTTCTCGGAGTTTCCGATCCTCATTGTCTCTCTCTCCGGGCCTGTCCCCGAGCGCACCATGCTGCGCGTGGCCAAAGACCTCCAAGACGACATCGAAGCGATGGATGCCGTGCTTGAGGCCGCGCTGACAGGCGAGCGGGAGGAGATGCTCGAAGTCATCATCGATCCGCTCAAGCTCGAGAGCTATAGTGTTACCGCTGATGAATTGATCAATGTGGTGATCAACAACAACCAGCTCATCCCCGCGGGCGAAGTAGAAGCTGCAAATTCTACGTTTTCAGTTAAGATCCCGTCCTCTTTTGACGACGCCGTCGATCTTTATGCGTTGCCCATCAAAACAAACGGGGACCGCGTTATCACGCTGGGTCAGATAGCTGAAATCCGACCCACATTCGAAGATCGCCGCGGCACGGCGCGCTTTAATGGCGATACCACCATTGCGCTGCAGGTTGTGAAGCGGAAAGGTTTCAACCTCATCGACACCTCAGCTGCCGTGCGCGACGTCGTGGATGCGGCGATTGAGACGTGGGACCCGGCCCTCCAAACAGCGATCGATGTCAAAATCTCCAACGATCAATCGCGTGTTGTGCGCAGCATGGTTAGCCAGCTTGAAGGCTCGGTCCTAACAGCGATCGCACTCGTCATGATCGTCGTTCTCGCGTCCCTTGGGACACGGCCCGCACTGCTCGTTGGCTTTGCGATACCAACCTCGTTCCTCTTGTGCTTCGCATTCCTCGCCGTGATGGGCGTCACGATTTCCAACATCGTCATGTTCGGGCTCATCCTGTCGGTAGGCATGCTCGTCGACGGCGCCATCGTGGTCGTCGAATATGCAGACAAACGCATGCAAGAAGGCGCCGGCCCCATGGAGGCCTATACGGACGCCGCCAAGCGGATGTTTTGGCCGATCGTGAGTTCCACTGCTACGACGCTCTGCGCCTTCCTGCCGATGCTCTTCTGGCCCGGGGTGCCCGGTGAGTTCATGGGGATGCTCCCCGTCACGCTCATCTTCGTGCTGTCGGCTTCCCTCATAGTCGCTTTGATTTATCTTCCCGTCCTCGGCGGCGTCACCGGGCGTTTGAGCCGTGTCATTAACGACATCTCCAACGGCCTGCGTGGTGGTCTACCATGGGTCGCCCTGGTTGGTATCTTCCTCGTCGCGGCAGCTCTTTGGGTCTCAACCGCTGTGATCGCCATCAACCCGGCGACAACTCTAGGTATCTCCGGCATGACAGGTCACGCCATCGGCGGGGCGCTCTTCATTCTTGCGTGCCTAATCTTGTCGGCCACCATGGGTGCGGTCGAAATCCGCCGCGGCGCGCGGCGCGTTCGCTCTGGTCAGCAGCGCACGCCATTCGGCTATTTCATCAAGTTTATCACTGGCAATCCGGTCATGCCGGTGGTGACTATTGCCGCTGTCATCTTCGTGGTGATCAACGTCTTTAGCTACTTTGGTCAAAACAATAACGGCGTCGAGTTCTTTGTCGAAAGCGAGCCGGAGCAGGCCATCGTCTATGTCCGTGCCCGTGGGAACATGTCGCTTGAAGAAAAGGATGAAATCCTTCGCGAAGTGGAGGGCATCCTGCTGGAGCATCCGGGTGTTGAAAGCACCTTTGCCTTCGCTGGTGAAGGTGGGCTCAACCAAAACACGGGCGGTGCCTCCTCCCCCCTCGACACGATTGCCCAAGCTCAGATCGAGCTCATCCCGTGGGAAAACCGGCCGACGGTCGAGGGACAGACCCGCCTCTTCGGGTTCCTGCCCTTCCGCACAAATCAGGTAGACCCTGAATTTGACGGGGATACTGTCATCGCCGAGCTTCAGGCCGAGATGGCCGAAATCCCCGGTGTCTACACAGAGATCCTCAATCTCGCTCAAGGCCCGGCATCGGGTAAGCCCGTTCATCTGCGACTGCGCGGCAACGACCTGGATAGCATCGCCGACGCGGCTCTCCTTGCCCGGGCGGAGTTCGAACGCACGCCAGGCCTCATCGACATCGAAGACAGCCTGCCCCTCCCCGGGATCGACTGGCAGATCAACGTCGACGTGGAGAAAGCCGGTCGTTACGGCGCTGATGTGTCCACCGTCGGCGGTATGGTGCAGCTGGTGACGCGCGGCATTCTTCTCGACACGATGCGCGTGGACACCGCAGATGAAGAGATCGAAATCCGCGTCAGGCTCCCGGAGCAGGACCGCGTCCTCAGCACCCTCGATAGCCTAAAGGTCCGCACGGATAACGGTCTCGTGCCGCTGTCTAACTTTGTGACGCGTGAGCCGGTGGCAAAGCTCGGCCTCATCAATCGCGTCGACCAAAAGCGATACTATGACGTGAAGGCCGATGTGGAGGATGAGCTCTTCAACCTTTCCTTTGATGGCTCTGGTGGGGATGGCCCCGGCGGACGTCTCCTCGCCGATACCGCGCAAGCGCAAGACCTGCTTGGGTCCTTTGCCTCCGATGCAGCGGCGATCGAGGGCCCTGTGAGCCTGGCTCTCCTACAGCTCGACCCTAATGGCGAATTCACCAATGCGCGGGGCGAGAGCATGTCGCTCTTTGCGCGCACCGCCGAAGGGGCCGAGGCCGATATCCAAGGTCTCCTCGAGGCTGGCTCTGCCACGCTTGTTGCGGTTAACCCAAACGAGCGCATCACAGAGATCACCAAATGGCTTGAGACAAGCCCGTTTGGTTCGGGCCTCGAATGGGAATGGACCGGAGATCAAGAGGACCAGGAGGAATCTGGTGCCTTCCTAAGCCAGGCTTTCGCTGGCGCGCTCGGCCTCATGTTCATCATCTTGCTCGCGCAGTTCAACAGCTTCTACAACGCGACGCTCGTTCTCCTCGCGGTGATTTTGTCCACCACGGGCGTCCTTGTCGGAATGCTTGTCATGAACCAGCCCTTCTCGATCATCATGACCGGGACAGGTATCGTCGCGCTCGCCGGGATCGTCGTGAACAACAACATCGTTCTGATCGACACGTATCAGGAATACTCCCGCTACATGCCAAGGCTAGAGGCGATCGTACGCACCGCAGAGGCGCGCATCCGGCCCGTTCTGTTGACCACGATCACGACGATGGCGGGCCTCACGCCCATGATGTTCGGGCTCAGCCTCGACTTCATCGGCGGCGGCTATACGATCGAGAGCCCGACAGCGCTCTGGTGGATCCAGCTCGCCACGGCGGTTGTCTGGGGCCTCGGGGTGGCAACGCTGCTCACGCTCGTCTTCACGCCGTCCATGCTCGCGCTGAGGGTCTGGGCCACGACCTATGTCTTCTGGTTCGCCCGTCTCCTCGCGCGCTTCTCTTTCGGCCGCTCGAGCCGTGCCGCGCGCGACTGGGCGCTCAAGCGGGAGGCACGTCGCATCAAAGCGCCGGAAATCCTGTGGGACGACGAGCCGGAGCTTGAACCTCTAACGACAAGTCCGGCCCCTCTCAAAGCTGCAGAGTAACGCTCCCCCGTCGCCTGCCGAGGGCCGGGCCGCGGGGTGGGCAAGGCCCTATGTCCGACACCAGTGCTATACTTGCGGGCGGGAGCTGTCCGAGGCAGGTGACACTGGCCCTAAAGATCACTCCGGCAGATCGAATACCTGCCCCGGAAAGATCATGTCCGGGTCGCGAATGCGGTCCGAATTCGCTTCGAACACTTTCACGTAAAGGCGCCCTTCTCCGTAGCGCTCCCGTGCAATCGCCCAAAGAGTTGCGCCCGGCTGCACTGTCATCACATCCTCAAGGATAGGTCCCGTCTCTGCGGGTGATGCGTTTATCTGGGCAACAACGTCTGGGTCTTCCCGACGGAACGGCGTCTCCACACGCGAGGTCACCTGACCGCCCGCATCAAGCTCATCCACCCTGAGCTGGTAGATGCCCGTATCGACATTCGGCAGCGCGGTCCGCCAGGATCCATCCGCTTCAATGCGGGAGGTCGTGATCGGCTGATCGTCAAGATAGATGCGGACAAAACCCTCGCCTAAGGCACGCCCCCCCACGCTCACATCACCCGCATCGCTGTAGGTAATTGTGTCGAGCGCCACGCTCGACATCACCTCTGGGCTTTGAACGACCGTTATCCCGTCTTCGTCGGCCAAAAGAAGCCGCGGGGCCTCGGGCTCTGCTTCGGTCGCGGTGGTATTTGCTGCCACGCCCGGTTCATCCTTTGGGAGCTCCGGAGCGTCCTCGACGCCTGGAGAACCCTGCTCCTGCAAACCAGCCACGGCGGGCGGGCGCGCGACAGGTTGGATCAGGATCGTCTCGGCACTCTCAACCAACTCATCGCCCAATGATGCACGGAGCGACATGACCCGGACGGACTCGCCCGCAGGCACCTCCGCGAAAATCACAAACTGGCCGCTGCCATCCGCTCCGGTTGCCGCGATGGGCTCGCCGTCGATCAGCACCTCGACCCGCGCTTCCGGCGCGGCTTTTCCGGCAATGAGCGACTGCCCTTCAGGATCAACGCGGACGGTGTCGAAAGTGGGCAAAGTTGCGCTTGGAGCATCCACCTCTGGCGCTTCAGCGCTGACCTCTCCCGCCGGGGCCTCTTGGACTTGCGGAGCGCTCTCCTGTGCAACCGCGGCCTCTTGCGGCGTGACGCTGGGATTGTCGCGCAGGACGTAAAAGGCTGTGGCGCCCGCAACCCCCACGGCCAACACTATGGCGCTGGATACCCAAATGCTTGTTCCGGTCGTTGCCGGTTCCATAACCACTCCCCCGAGCTGCTCTTAATCCAGACACACCAAACCGGCAGCTCTGCTTGAGGCCAGCCTAAACCTTCGGTTATCAGGAAGCAAAGGCGCAATACTTAGCATCACGAAGGATTTCCATGACCCGTTTCACTCGCTCCATTTGCGTCTTCTGCGGCTCCAGGAACGGAACGGACGCGGCCTATGTCGACGCCGCTCAGCGGCTCGGTCGGGCCCTTGGAGAGCGCAACTGGCGCCTCGTTTATGGTGCCGGTGATGTCGGCCTCATGGGTGAAGTAGCAAGGACCGCGCAAGAGGCAGGTGCCGAAACCCTCGGCGTCATCCCAGAGCACCTCGTGCGCATGGAGGTCGGCAAGACGGACCTGACGCAGTACGTCGTCACCGAGACGATGCATGAGCGCAAGAAGGTCATGTTCATGAATGCAGACGCCATAGCGATCCTTCCCGGAGGTGCAGGATCCCTAGACGAGTTCTTTGAGGTGCTCACGTGGGCGCAGCTAGGCTTACATTCCAAACCGATCGTGCTCATCGACATCGCCGGTTATTGGGGCCCCCTCAACCAGCTCATCGACCACGTCGTCGACAGCGGTTTCGCTGCTCAGAGCCTCAAAGATCTGTTCATGACGGCAGATAGTATTGAGAGCGCTCTCTCGATGCTTTGCTAGCCTTAGGGCTACGTCCCGCGCACAGTGATCAATGTAAGCTCCGGCGGCGATCCGAAGCGAACTGGCAATTTCGAGCATCCGATGCCCGCCGAAATGATCAGATGCTGATCCCCATGCACGTAATGGCCATAGGTGTAGTCCTCGCACCAAACGTAGTCGATCACAGGCGCGCGCCCAAAGATCCTGACTTGGCCGCCATGGGTGTGCCCGGAGACCGTCAGAGCGACCTGCTCTGGGACGTCCGGAAAGATATCAGGCTCGTGGGCGATAAGGATCGCAGGCGCGTCATCGCTTACATCTTCCATCGCGGCGTCGAGATCATCTAACCCATCCTCCCGAGGGTCGACTGCGAAAGCGCGCTGATCTGCGATACCCATGAGCCAAAACCCATTTTGCCCCTCACCAATGCGCACGGCCTCATTGTCGAGCTCAGGGAGCCCATGCCTGGTGAGCGCCTGGGCCGTCTTCGTTGGCCGCCCCGTTTCCACAGCTTCCGGATCGTCCCACCAATCGTGGTTGCCCTGTACCGCCCAGACGCCAAGCGGCGCTCTGAGGTCCTTCAAGAGAGCGATAATTTCATCCGCTGCTGGAAGCCGGAACACAAATCGATGGGCGGCCGCATAGTCGCCCAAAAGCACTGTGAGATCGGCTCCAAGGGCGTTTGCCTCCTCCACGATGCGACGCACGCGCCCAAGCGAAACATGCGGCGCCCCGGCATGGAGATCCGCCACAAGCAAAATCGTCAGCGGTGCCCGATCTCCCCAGGTCTCGATCCTGACATCCCGACGCACCACGCGCAGTCGCATCGCAGGCTCGATCCAGAACCCGTAAATGAAAAGGGCCAGCAGCAGCGCCGCCAGCCCCCAAAAAAAGATGCTCAACGTCACGCTCACATGCGCGAGGCGACGTTTTCCCAGTTCACAAGGTTATCGAGGAAGTTCGTGAGGTAGGCAGGACGCTTGTTGCGGTAGTCGATGTAGTAGGAATGCTCCCACACATCGCAGCCGAGAAGCGCTGTCTGGCCGAAGCAGACCGGGTTAACCCCGTTCTCGGTCTTGGTGACGGCAAGCGAGCCATCTGCGTTCTTAACGAGCCAAGCCCAGCCAGAGCCGAACTGGCCTGCACCGGCTGCGGAAAACTCTGTTTTGAACTGATCCACGGAGCCAAAGGTCTCTTTCAGAGCGGCTTCAAGCTCACCGGGCATCTTGCTCTCGCCAGGGCCCATCATCTCCCAAAACTGGTTGTGGTTCCAAAGCTGGCTGATGTTGTTGAAGATGCCGTTCTGGGCCACCGCGCTGGCGTCATAGGTGCCAACGATGATGTCTTCCATGGACTTGCCGTCCCATTCGGTGCCCGCGATCAGCTTGTTGCCGTTATCGACATAGGCCTTGTGGTGAAGATCGTGGTGGTACTCCAAGGTCTCCTTGGACATGCCGTTATCAGCAAGTGCGTCATGGGCATAGGGAAGATCGGGCAGCTCGAACGCCATGGGTGGCTCCTTCATGCGTAAATTCGTAATGCTCTATGTCGCTGCTCGGGAAAGAAGGTCAAGGCCTCCCGGCTGAGACGGGGCGCAAACCGGCCGCTTCGCGTAAAGCCGTGAAAAGAAAGAAGCACTGCTACAAGGCCCAAACGCCATTAACGCTAAGGCTATGCGCAGTACCTCGCGGAAACTTGTGCGCTCAAGCGGTAAAGTGACCAACCGGCGCGGCTGGGTCGGCCGCGTTGGTGAGCAGGTTCCAGGCATAATCCGCCACAGAAGTGAACACGACGAGCTCAAAGCTGAGCTCATCGCGCATCCAGAAAGCACAGGGTATCTGCGCCATCCGCGTTCGGCGAAACCGGCCGGGTTTGAAAGCACCGGGGCTTAAATCAACCGGGCAAAGCTTGGCCAAGACCTCCCGGCTCGCTGGGCCGTTGATGAGGAACACCACCCGGGCATCTGAGACGTCTTGCACCAGGTGATGTGTGTTTTTGAGCGCCTTGGTGATCTTGGCCGTTGCCTCTGACACTTGGTCATGGGGGCACATCACGAGCAGCTCATCAGGTGACATCCAGGCAACGTCCCCGTTGCAAGTCCCGGTGTCTGGCACCTTCCCCACGGCTTTCTTCATCGCCGTGGAGCCAAGATCTCCACGCACCGTCACCATGCCCCGCTGCGGGAGCTGCGTGATCTTTACAAGGCCATCAAACTCCCGCTCAGACATTCTGCTTCCCCCCCTCGGGGTCATAGAAGACGGGGCTCACGATCTTGGCCTTTACTGAGCCGCCATCGACTTTGGGAAACTCGATCACTTCGCCCATTCGGTCGGGCCCATGATGCACGAGACCCATGGCGATCCCACGGCCGAGCGTCGGCGAATGGTAGGTGGAGGTCACCCGGCCCTGCATATTCTTTTGCCCATTGGCATTCACACCCTCACCGATGGCGTAGGCGCCGTCCGGGATTACAGAACCGTCAAGCGTCTCGAGCCCCACGAGTTTCCACCTGTCCTCACTCATCATATGCGCCCGCTCCTGCGCGCGCTTGCCGAGAAAATCTTCCTTCTTCTTCGAGATCGCCCAGTGCAGGCCAAGATCCTGCGGGATCACCGTCCCGTCCGTCTCATCCCCGATCATGATAAAGCCCTTTTCGGCCCGCATGATGTGAAGCGCCTCTGTGCCATAGGGCATCACGCCAAACTCTGCGCCTGCCGTTAAAAGCGCGTCCCAAAATGCCCGCCCCTTGGCGGCTGGAACAGCAATCTCATAGCTCAATTCGCCGGAGAAGCTGATCCGGTACGCGCGGCAGTCAAAGCCACCGATCGTCCCGTCGGCCCAGGTCATAAACGGCAACGCCTCGGCGGAGACATCCATCCCGCCCAGCTTTTCGAGCACCTTGCGCGCATTCGGGCCCACCACAGCCACCTGGGCATATTGCTCGGTGACGTTGACCGTATAGACTTGCCAGTCCCACCACTCGGTCTGGAGCCATTCCTCCATATACGCGTGGATGCGGTCAGCGCCGCCGGTGGTCGTATGGCAAAGCCAGGTCTGCTCATCGATCCGCGCCACGACCCCGTCATCGCTCAGAAACCCGTTTTCCGAACACATCAGCCCATAACGGCAGCGCCCGATCTTCAGCGTCGACATCATGTTGGTGTACATCATGTCGAGGAATTTGCCCGCATCAGGCCCAGTAACGACAATCTTGCCCAGCGTGGATGCGTCAAGCAAACCAAGGGCTTCTCGGGTGTTCTTCACCTCACGGCGGACGGCTTCGTCTACCCCTTCCTCACCACGCAAAAAGCAATAGGGCCGCCGCCAATGCCCAACGGGCTCCCAATGAGCGCCGTTCTCCTCGTGCCAGCCGTGCATCGGGGTCTTGCGCAGCGGCTGAAAGATCTCGCCCCGCGCTTCGCCCGCAATCGCCCCCATGGATATGGGCGTGTAAGGCGGACGGAACGTGGTTGTGCCGACGCTGGGGATGTCTGTGCCAAGCTCCTTAGCGAGCACCGCCAGGCCGTTGATATTGCTCAGCTTCCCCTGATCAGTGGCCATGCCAAGCGTCGTGTAGCGTTTCGCGTGCTCAACGCTCTCAAATCCCTCTTGCGCCGCCAGCTGAACGTCAGAGACCTTCACATCGTTCTGAAAATCGAGCCACGCCTTTGACCGCAGCGCATAGGAAGCGCCCTGCGGCATCATCCACACAGGCTCCATCGGCGCCGCTTGCGGCTCACTCGCCGTCGCCGCCGCGCCCTTCTTGGGCTTTGCGCCCAGCGCCTTCACCGCCGCCTCGGCCTGCGCAAACGCATCGGCCAGAACGTCGCCTGTGCTCATCGCGCCGGAAGCGGCCCCTGCCGTCGACGCAAACGCCTCCCCCGTCGCTCCAATCGGGCCGCGCGCGGGGTCGGGCTTGAACATCGCGTTCGCTTCGTCCCAGGTGAGCTTCCCGCCGCAATGGCTCCAAAGATGCACCACCGGGGACCAGCCGCCCGACATGGCGACGACCTCACAGGCGATCTCCTCTAGCTTCGCGCCCTTGCCAGCCTGCGCGCAGATTTCAACGCCGGTCACGCGCTTGCCGCCTTTGACCTTGGCGATGCCCTTGCCGGTCTCCACTCGGATGCCTAACGCCCGCGCCTCATCGGCTAAGGCTCCGCCGCCACCCGC
>JBCCYG010000008.1:0-28531 GCA_039190145.1 Pseudomonadota bacterium
CAGTGTAAATATTCATCCGCTGTTGCAGTGGGCTCTCCATGGATATGTTACATGGGTCTACAAGTCAGACAAATAGGCCATTGGAATTACATGAACGCATCTGAAATATGAATTAGGCCACAAAACTCCGTCTTGGATCCACCGCTGGGGAATATCCCCAAACGTAGAGTCCTGAAGTGGAGCCTCAAGTAGTTCAAGGTGGCCTCAAGTGCAGACCCCCTTGAACTCGTTCCTTCCACCGCTCGACCTAAAACCCTTGGCGAAGCCTCTGCCGCCTTATCTACCGACTTTTCAGCTCCAGCGACTGAGACTGCCGAGATGAACTGGACCCGGACTCGGTCATCGACATGATGCGCGGCAATCTGGGCCAGCCCCCGGGCGGGTGGCCGAAGGGCATCCAGAAGAAGGCGCTGAAGGGCGAGAAACCGTCGACGAAGCGGCCCGGTGCCGAGCTGCCGCCGGTGGACCTCGACACGGTGCGCGCGGACGTCTCCAAACAGATGGAAGGCAAGCCGGTCGATGATGAGGATCTGAACGGCTACCTCATGTATCCCAAGGTCTTCCTAGATTACATGGGCCGTCACCGCACCTACGGGCCGGTGCGGACATTGCCGACAAAGACGTTCTTTTACGGGATGCAGCCCGGTGAAGAGATCACCGCCGAGATCGACCCAGGCAAGACGCTTGAGATCAGGCTTCAGGCCATGGGTGAGACCAATGAGGATGGCGAAGCGCGGGTGTTCTTCGAGCTGAACGGGCAGCCGCGCGTCATCCGGGTGCCGAACCGCGCGGTACAAGCGACGAAGGTCACCCGCCCGAAAGCCGACCCCGCCAATGAAGGCCATATCGGCGCGCCGATGCCCGGCGTGATCGCCTCGGTCGCGGCGCAAGCGGGGATGGATGTTAAAGAGGGCGACCTGCTTTTGACCATCGAAGCGATGAAGATGGAAACCGGCATCCACGCTGACCGCGACGGGGTCGTGGCCGCAGTGCATGTGACGCCAGGTGCGCAGATCGACGCGAAAGACCTGCTGGTTGAGCTTGGCTAGCATCACTGGCGCGCGTTGAGCGCTGGGGTGTCTGTAATAGGTGGAGGCGCTGTGTCGGCGCGCCCTTGGAGACATTTTGGGATGCCACAAAAAAGCCCCTTGCAGCGCGTTGGGCTTATAGCTATCTCACGCCTCACCCAATGGACGCGGGCGTAGCTCAGGGGTAGAGCATTACCTTGCCAAGGTAAGGGTCGTGAGTTCGAATCTCATCGCCCGCTCCAAATTCTCAATAAAGTCTAGTGCGTGTTGGCTAGCATCAGCGCATCCATACCTTCGTTGTCCGACGTGGCCATTAAGGTGACGGTCACGTCGCGATGAAATTGCTAGCATAGCGGCGGCTGCCCTGTACCGAGATACCGATAGCTCTTTGAGGTCGTCATGGTGATGCTTGCAGGTCAACTGGACCAACTATCCTAAAGGATAGTCTTCTATTCCCATGAATGGTCGCCCGCCTTGGGTGAAGTGTTTAATCGTAGCGGCGTGGAACGGGCTCGGGAGTTAAGTATGAAAATTCGTGTTGCGAGTGGTGAAACGCTCGAGGTGGCATTGGCTGCCCTAGGCGAGGGTCCGTTCCACTTCGCCAGCGTTCATGCGAATTGCGAAGTTTCATCCGCCGTGGGTGAAGAGACCGCGCCTCCGGCTGCATTTCATGGATCGACCTCCTGCTTCGGGGCGATGACCCACGAGGGTAAAACAAGCGGCGTGGCGGTGTTTGCTATTTCCGATCCAGCGGGCGCTTACGGGACTGGTCTTTCAAGCTTTGAAGAAGGGCCTCGGCCTGCCGCTACGGCAGCGACGCGAGAGGCGTTGCTGAACGCGGATCGGATCGGGGAACAGCCTGAACTCATCTGGGTGTCCGCGACGCCCGGTGCCGAGGAAGACGTCATCGAAGGTATCCACGATGTGGTGGGTTCTGACATACCGGTAATCGGCGGGAGTGCTGCGGATAATTCGGTAAACGGTGACTGGTTCGTATTCGATGCGCGCCGCTGCGAGACCAATGGCGTGATTGTATCCGTCCTTTTCCCGTCGCGTCCGATCTCTTTTGCTTATCAGAACGGGTATTCCCCGACGGCGAAGAAGGGCCGCGTGACAAAGGCCGACGGGCGCGTGATCAAAGAGATAAATTCACGGCCGGCCATGGAGGTCTATGCTTCCTGGACCGGTGGCGAGATTGGCGAAGTCTCAGAGGGTGAAGGGCCCGAGGCGATCCTCGGCGCAAGTACGTTTTGGCCGCTCGGACGCGAGATTAACCAAGTTGGCCAGGTGCCGTTTTACCTCCTTGCCCATCCTGCCGTTGCCCACGACACTGGCAACATGGAGCTCTTTGCCAGCGTGGCAGAGAATGAAGAGCTCACACTGATGAATGGCACGAAGCAGAGCCTCGTGGAGCGTGCGGGGCGCGTGGCAGCCTTGGCGCGCGAGACCGGTCGTTTGAATGAAGCACCCATTGCCGGGGCCCTCATGATCTATTGCGGGGGCTGTATGCTTTCCGTTCAGGATCAAATTCCCGAGGTTGTGGCAGGGGTTAATGAGGCGCTCGACGGCGCACCCTTCCTCGGGGCCTTTACATTTGGTGAACAGGGGCCGCTGCTCAAGGCGGGCAACCGCCATGGAAACCTTATGATTTCCTGCATAGTCTTCGGCTAAACAGACCCGCAGGCAGATCATGGCCGAAGATGAACGTCTGCGCGAGGCCCTGCTCGAACTGCAATTTCTAAGAGACAGGGAAGCGCGCACCCTTGAAGAGACACGGACGCTGCTCGACTGCCTCGAAGCGTTCACAAGCGCGCCCAGCGCCGGAGAAGCACTCGCCTCGATCTTCATGTCGTTGCGCCAAAAGGTCGGCGCTTCCCTTTCTTTGATCGTCACGGAGAAAGAAGGCGAGGGATTGGTCATTGTTGCCAGCGATGACCCGGGTAGGCTCGGGCAAGCCGTTCAACCCCCATTTGACCCTTTTCAGCGGCCGCGCAACATCTCGGACCTCGCCATGCTTGGCGCTTGGGGGAGCGGCTTTGATCCCAATGGTCTAAAAGGGATGATCTCAACGGCGGCGTCTGAGAGCTTTGTCCTCATGACGTTTCGGGACGCACCCGCAAACTTCCGCAAAGACGACCTCAATCTCGTGCAACGACTCTCGGGGCTTGCGGCGCAGGCCTTGCAGAACAGCGAGATAGCCACCGAAAATGAGCTTTTGGCGGCGACGATTGCGGGCTCGTCATCCGGATTTGCAATCTCAGATGCAACAGACTCGCGCCAACCTCTCATCTACGTCAACGAGGCATTTGAGCGGATCTCAGGATATAGCGCCGAGGAAGCCTTGGGTGAAAACTGCCGTTTCCTATCTGCGGAGCCGAAAGACTCCCCCGAGCGTGTCCGGTTGCGCGAAGCGGTGCGCACCAAGAGCGGTGGAAAGTTCCTCCTGCGAAACCGTCGCAAATCGGGGGAGGCTTTCTGGAACGAGCTGACCCTTTCACCGGTTTTGGATGCCAGTGGCGAGGTCAAAAACCTCGTCGCGACGCAGGCAGACGTGACCGAACGCGTCGAGGCAGCCGCGGAGCGCGACAAAGTGCGTAGCCGGATGGAGAGCGCCCTCGCGGCTAACGGAGACGCATTTTTAGTGCTCGATGCCGATGGAACGGTTTCCTTTGCCAACAGGGCCGTCGACCAGTTCTTCCCGGCACCACTCTATGGCTGGTCGGTGGGCAGTGGCTTTGAGGACAATTGGGCCTCCTTCGTGAGCGCGGGGGAGGAACGCGGCGAACGCGTCACCCGGATGGTGCGACGCGGGGATATTGCGCAGCTCAGCCGGGTGCGCGGCGGGCAGGAAGTGACCCTGCCCAGTGGGCGACGCGTGCTGATCCGAGCAAGCAGACTGGAAGATGGCGGCATGGTCCTTTCCGCAACCGATGTCAGCGAGATCAAGGACGCACAGAACCTCTTGTCCCAACGGCTTGCGGCCATCGAAGCCGCCCCAGATGGGATTGCGATCGAGGATGCGGAAGGCAAGCTCACTTACTTGAATTCTGTGGGTGTGGAGCATCTGTCGTTTGCATCCGCTGATGCAGCTTTAGGAGAGTGTTGGCGTGAGCGATACGAGGGCGCCCCGCTTGCGCCAAGCAATGCGTCTTTTGAAATTACCCTGACCAGACAGATCGATGGGGAAGCGAAGACCCATGAACTTATCGGCTCACCTTTGATCGATGGCGGCAGCGTCGTTGTGATCAGGGATGTGACGGACACCCTCGAAACCGAAGCGCGGGAAGAGGAGCTAACCCGCGAGCTCTTCCGACTGCAACGGCAGGAGGCGATCGCTCAGCTCACCGCGGGTGTTGCCCATGACTTCAACAACCTTCTTTCCGCGATCAACGGCTCTACGACGCTGATTGGGATGTCCGAGGCGCTGCCTGACAACGTTCTGCCCCATCTCGACAGGATATCGAGCGCCGGTGCACAGGCCGCAAAGCTTGTGGCGAAGCTGCTGGATGTCGGCGCTGACAATGAACCAGAAAGCGCTTTTGATCTCAGCTCTGTCTTGGAGGGACTGCCGTCCATTATCGGCGCTAGTCTGCCGTCTTCGGTGGCGTTGAGGATGCCTAGTGAGGGTCAGGCCGTCGCGCTGCGCGGGAACTCGGGAACGTTGAGTCAGATCCTAATCAACCTCATCCTCAATGCACGCGATGCCTTGGACGGTGCCAGGGGCACGATCTCGCTGGAGGCGGCCCCGATGAGTTGTGTGGCAGATGAAAGCCTGCAGGTTGGCTCGATTACCTCGGGCCGCGACTACGTTAAGCTCATCGTGCAGGACGACGGCAGCGGCATGAGCGCGGAGACGGCGGCCAGCGTCTTCAACCCCTTCTTTACAACCAAGGGCCGCCAGGGCACAGGCCTCGGGCTCGCCACCGCGGCACTGCAAATCAGATCGCTTGGAGGTGGCATTGAGGTCGACACGTCCCTTGGGAAGGGCACACAGGTTACGATCTTTTGGCCGCAAGCAACTCTCAGCATTGAAGCCCCCGATATCGGTGAGAGCGCCGCGGATGACCTCAGTGGCATGACGATACTCGTTGTCGAGGACGATCCCCGTGTGAGCGCCGTGGTCGCATCGTTTCTTGAGGCGCAAGGTGCGGAAGTTGCCTGCTGCGAAGACCCTCGGGATGCCGCTGAAGCGATCAAGGAGGACCCAAAGGGCTGGTCAGCCATGGTGACGGATTACGATATGCCGGAACTGAACGGAGGCGCTCTTGTCGCACAGATCCGTCCGGTCGCGCCTAACCTTCCCGTCTTCGTCGTCACAGCCCTGGCGAAACGGCTTTCCGACCCTCGGTTGGGTTCCGATCAGGTTAACGGAATCTTTGCCAAACCCGTCGACCTTGTTCAGCTCTCGCAGGCCCTAGCGGCAGTACACGGCACTCGATAAGGTTTGGCATATGAGACTTCTTCTCGCAGACGACCATGACCTGGTTCTTGAGACCCTGACGGCGTTCTTGAGCGCGCAAGGAGAGTTTGAAGTTGAGACATGCGGGTCTCTAGAAGACGCATGCGAAAAGATCGGCAATGACACGGCCTATGACCTCGTGCTGCTTGATTACTCTATGCCCGGCATGGACGGGCTTAAGGGCCTTGAGAAAGCGATTGAAGCGTCGTTCGGGCGGCCCGTGGCAATCATGTCGGGCACCGCCACAAAAGCGGTAGCGCAAGAGGCAATCGACAAAGGCGCCATTGGGTTTCTACCCAAAACGATGGCGGCGAAGTCTTTGGTAAATGCCGTGCGCTTCATGGCCATCGGGGAGACCTATGTGCCGTTGGACTTTCTCAATGCTGAGGAGGAAACGCCGGAGCTACCGCCGATTGCCAAGCTTCTGTCCGAGCGAGAGTTGCAAGTATTGAGCGGGCTTTGCCGTGGGCTGTCGAACAAAGAGCTTGCCCGAGAGCTCGACCTTCAGGAAGTGACGATCAAGCTCCACGTGAAGACACTGTGCCGCAAGCTGGAAGCCAAGAACCGGACCCACGCCGCGATGATTGGCAAAGAAGCGGGCCTCTTTTAGCGAGGCCCGCCGCGTCGTTTAGACGAACATGAAGCCGTCACAGATCTCGTCATAATATAACTGTCCAAGACCGTCTTGACGGCTCTCAAATGTGAGCTCGCACCCTCCCAGATCGGCAGTGACCGATCCGTTGGAGTGGAGCGTGACATTGGCGGCGAGCCAGTGCTCAACGGTGGCGCCGTCGAGCACGTCCAACGGGCGGAGATCGATCCGGTCGCGTTCACTGCCGTCATTGCGGAAGTCGGTGATCACGTCAGACCCGCCATCCATGTCATGCTTTCGGAAGACAAAGCGGTCACT
Organism: Pseudomonadota bacterium; assembly: GCA_039190145.1. Classification (GTDB taxonomy): domain Bacteria; phylum Pseudomonadota; class Alphaproteobacteria; order Rhodobacterales; family Rhodobacteraceae; genus Shimia_B. The sequence continues at coordinate 6,398 of JBCCYG010000008.1, forward strand.
GCCCGCCCCGCCCGTAGCGACGTCATCCCCCCCGCCGAGATAGACCCGGTCATTGCCCGCGCCCCCGTCGAGGAGATCATCGCCGGAAGACCCGTTGAGGTAATCCTTGCCGTCGTCGCCAGACAGGACGTCATTCCCGGAGCCGCCATTGAGCTTATCAGCGCCGTCGCCGCCCTCTAGGAGGTCGTTCCCCTTGTCGCCACGGAGGGCATCATCCCCCTCCCCGCCGGTAAGCGTGTCGTTGCCGCTTCCGCCTTTCAGGTCATCCGCCCCATCATCACCGACAAGCCGATCATCGTCCGAACCGCCATTCAGGCTATCTTGGCCAGCCCCGCCAAAGAGCTGGTCCGCTTCGCTGCCGCCGCTGAGCACGTCGTTGCCCTCGCCGCCCATCAGCAGGTCAGACCCCGACCCGCCGCTGAGCTCGTCATTTCCGAGGCCACCATCGAGCCGATCATGACCGGCGGAGCCAGAGAGGAAATCGTCCCCACTACCGCCGAAGAGCACATCATCATCCTCTTCCAAAAGGGCGCCATACTGATCGTAGCGGAGCCCGGCATCGTCATAGGACGAGATGATATCTGGTCTCTCGTTGCCAGGCGCGGCGCCGCCGTGGATCACATCGTCACCGCTGCCACCGCTGATCTCATCCCCGGCGGAGCTGCCGCTTAGAAGGTCGGCACCTTGGTTTCCGTAGATCTCATCAGCACCCGCATTCCCGTCGACCGTGTCGTCAAAGCTTGCCACCCCGCCCGGGTCTTCAACCATTTCGATGTCGCGAATGAGGATCGTCGACTCTAGGTCTAGTGCCTGAAACGGGTCGAGAGCGCGAGGGTCGGCAGCACCGTCGTTTGACGACGATCGCGGGGCATCCGCGACAAGGACCAGCACAGCGTCGCCAGTGCCCGAGTTAATGTCGACACGGTAGAAGCCACCCGATGACCCCGTCGAGTTGTCCATGTCATGATCGCCAGAGTTTCCGCCGACATAGAGCGTGCCATCGGCATCGATGATCGACGCGCCGAATGTTACCGCGGGCAGTCCTTCACGGAGGACCCCATCTATCACCGTTCCTGTCACTGGGGTCAGCGTGAATTCTGGCGCGTCGCCGGAGACATCGATGGTGATAAGTGTGCCGGGCTTGCCTTCGCCGTTGGGGCGAACGACACCGCTAAACGTTTGCGTTGCGGCATCATAGGCCACGTCCCACACGCGATGCGTCACCAACTCATCGGGAAGGTTGAAGCGATCCACGACCGGGTTTCCATTGGCGTCACGTTCGGAGACATCGACGCGCATGAAGTAGTCCATGTCAGCTTCAAACGCCCAAAGGTTTCCCTTGTCGTCGAAGTCGCCAGTCCAAGAGCGGTAAGGCGTGGCTCCCATGGCGTAGCTCTTGCCATCCGCGTCAATCATGACGAGGTCGCGCTGCGAAATCGGGTTTCCAAGAGCGTCGAGACCGTTTGAAACCGCGATGCCGTAGATCATGTCGTCTTCGACATTGAAGCCAATGGCGTTGACCGTGACGGTCGCGTCTGCCCCGGCCTTGGTATAGGTCTGTGTCTCGGGGTCAAAGACCACCAGCGTCCCGTTGAGCACCTGATAGAGGTTGGGTTGACCCTCTGCAAAAGCGGCAACGGTGACGTCTTGGCCGCCAACCTCCATAACCTTGTCGTAGGAATAGATCGGACCGCTTGTATCGATGTTGGAGGGACCTTTCGGCTCAACGGAGCGGAACGTCAGCTCCCCTGGTTCACCGGTACCCGTGAAGCTGACAGTGATTGGCTCGAAGAGGCCGCTCACAGCCTCAAAGCGACCCACGCTGTCACCGTTCCAAAAGACCTCTACACCGCCCTGCGCGACGCCGCTGCTGAGGTTAGCAGCAATGTCAAAGGTGAGATTGTATTCGGCGCCTGCGATCGTTTCGACCGTTTGGGTCATTTCATTGTGACCGCCGGGAAGTTCCGTGACCTGCCATTTGCTCGTGTCAGCATAGCCCGCAAATGTGAGCGCTTCTTCCGTGCCCGAGAGCAGGTTTTCGTCGTAATCTCCGACAATCAGGTCCTCTCCGGCGGCGCCGAAAACTCTGTCGTCGCCGCCCCGGCCGACGATGATATTGTGCGCGCCGGTGCCGGTGATCTCTTCATCGAGATCGGTTCCAATAGTTCGTGTCATGGTTACTCTCCTTGATAATGGTCACATCACCAGCCGATGCCCTGATAGGCGGGCGTGGCTGGAAGGTCCGCGAAGGCGCGGACCACATCGATGACAGGGGTGCCCTCGGCGAGGGCAGCGCGCGCAACGTTGGCGTAGGCCTCGTTCTTTTGCGTCACGATGATCGCCTCAGCACCGATACAGGCGGCGCAGGCATCTTCGGCGATGAGATCGCCGAGTTCGTTTGCCAGAGCTGCAAGCCCCGGAGCGCCGTGCTTCACATAGCCGAGCTGGCCTTGGATGTTGGTCTCTCGCGTGACGGCCGGGTCATGGGCGCTCACCTCGATGCCGGTCTCGCGCAGCGCCGCAATCAATTCGAGCGTTGGGCTCTCGCGGAGATCGTCAGTGCCCGGCTTGAAGGCAAGCCCGAGCACAGCCACGCGCCTGGCACCGCTTTCTTTGACGAGCCGAACCGCGTTTTCGATCTGGACCCTGTTTGAGGCGCCGAGGTTTTCGATCATCGGCAACGACACGCCCGCCCCTTTGGCGATGTGCGCCACAGCGCGCACCTCTTTGGGCAGGCAAGAACCGCCATAGGCGAAGCCAGGCTTTAGGTAGTAGGGTGAGAGGTTTAGCTTCTGGTCTTGGCAGAAGACATCCATCACCTCGTGGCTGTCGACACCTTGGCTTTTTGCGAGGCGGCCGACCTCATTGGCAAAACAGACCTTGGTGGCGTGCCAAACATTGTCGACGTACTTCACCATCTCCGCCGTTTCGATGGACGTGATGATCGGCGCCTCGTCCACCGGCAGATAGATCCCGCGCAGAATGGAGGCCGTCAGAGCACATGTTGCACCGATGACGGTTTTGGGCGGTGCGTAGAAATCCTCGACCGCGACCCCTTCGCGCAGGAATTCAGGGTTAAACGCGACGCCAAAATCCACGCCGAGTTCTTTGCCGCTCATTCGCTCCAGGATCGGGGTCATCACGCGCATCGTCGTTCCCGGCGGGATCGAGCAGCGCATGACGAACACGTGAAAGCCGTCTTTCTGAGCGAGACCGACGGCCATTGACCGAGCGGCTGCCTCGATGAAGCGGTAGTCGCAGCCCCCGTCTTCTGCCGTCGGGGTCCCGACGGAAACAAAGGTGACATCAGTATCGCGGACCGCAAAGGCAAGATCGTCCGTCGCGGTGACCAGTTCGTTCTCCACGCCCTCGCTCAAGAGCTTGCCGAGGTCCTTTTCATGGATGGGAGAACGGCCTGAAGCGATGTCCGCCACCTTTGCCGGGTCAATATCGACACCGACAACGCGGTGGCCGAGGCTCGCCAAACAGGCAGTAGAAACAGCGCCAACATAGCCGAGACCGACGATGGATATCGCGGGTTTTTCAGTCGCGGCAAAGAGATCAACAGGGAGCGCGTTGGCGGTGTTTATGGGGCTAAGATCAAGCATTTCAGTCAGTCCTTGAGCTGGGTTTTCGTTTGCTGAAGGCGATCTAAAACACTGAAAAAGCTTGTAATATTGTCCGGAAGGCTACCGGTGAGCGCGTTCGAGAGAGGCGCGATACGAAAGGATAGGAGCCCGCTAATTTCGAAATCCAGAACGCAAAGACCCCGCGCCAGGCGCGGGGTCTCTTGAGCGTTGAATACTGAGAGGCTTCGAGCTTCTAAGCTGCTTCCTGGGCGCTTTCCGCGGCGCGGCCGTAGACATCCTCGTAGCGAATAATGTCGTCTTCTCCGAGATAGGAGCCGCTCTGTACCTCGATCAACGTCAGGGGCACCTTGCCCTTGTTTTCGAGGCGGTGAACCGCGCCGAGTGGAATGTAGATCGAGCGGTTTTCTCCCAGCATCTCGACGTGCTCATCGACGGTGACGGTGGCTGTGCCTTCTACAACGACCCAGTGCTCGGCGCGGTGGAGGTGGCTTTGCAGGCTAAGCTTTCCGCCGGGCGTGACGGTGATGCGTTTTACCTGGAAGCGGCCGCCGAGCCCGATGGTCTCATAGCTACCCCAAGGGCGCTCGCAGATTTGACCGAGTTGCGGGAGATCGCTGAGCGTGTGGATTTGAACGTTCATATCTTTGTCCTTTCGGGTCTGATTGGCACTTTCCTAGCCGCAAGAATCTGGGCGATCTGCTGTCTGGAAGGAGGGTCAGTGGGGGCAAAAGGCGCGAGCCTCTAGCCGAAAGGATAGGGCCTAGAACGGCTCCGGGATCGCGCCGATATAGACTGAGAGGATCGTGACAAAGGCGGCCACGGCGACCACGAGCTGCGCCTTGGCGGTTCCGTTTTGCAGCCGTGCCCTCCAGCCCTCACCGCCGCCAGCACTTTGGTTTCCGCGGTTCGACCATTTCTGCTTTGACAGGTGGAAGATCATAAAGATCTTAACCGACGCGTTGATGACTTGATTGAGGTAGAGGATGAAGGGCCAGCTCAGATCCACACGCCGTGAATAGCTGTAAAGGAAAGTGCACAGCACAACGCGGCTGATCAGCACCCAGATGAGGCAGGACCACAGGTAAAGCGGGTCCACCAAGGCCGCGAGGATCGCCAAGGTCGGCGAGACCATCATCGTCCACATTGCGATCCGCTGATCGACCACACACCACCAAATGAAGGGTTTCACCTGCCGCGGGCCGAGCGCGATCGCGCGCGAACCGTTCCGCAGCATGTTTCCCGACCAGCGGCGGAAGTTTTGGACCATCCGTTCTAGCCCGTTCTCCTTGATCACCTCGATCGTGTAGACTGTGGCGTCTGGCACGTAGGTCATCTTGGCGCCTTTGGTGAGCATGTAGTACCAGGTGCTCTTGTCGTCGCCGGACAGGAACCGAAAGCGACCCCAAAGCCAGTGATCAAGGTGATCGGCTTCGATGGTTCGGATAAACCGCTCCGAGAGCATGTGCTGGGCGCGGAAAACGCTCATACGTCCCGTGAGTGTTAGCACTTTGCCGGACATCGCGTGGGACTGCATAGCCAGCCTGCGCTGGGCAAACCGCATGTCGAGCCAGTTCGCAATCCAAGTCGGGCCATAGCAGATGACCTCTTCATCGGTCGTGAGCGCTTGCAGTTCCGGGTCCGCCCCAAACATTGGCAGCGTCTTTTCCAGCACGTCGTTGCCGTACAGCGCATCGCCGTCCATGAAGATCACGAGATCATCCGGGTGGACGCCGTTCCGATTAATCGCGCGAAGGATCATCCCGATCGCCATGCGTTTACCGGGCTGGTTCTGGCGTAGGAAAACCAGCTCGGCCAGCTCGTCGGGGATGTCCTGGGCGTGGGTCTCCACGAAAGAGCGGATGATCAACTCATCATAGGCAGACCCGGTTCCGATATAGATCGTTGTCGGGATTTTCTCGCGCCGGATCTGGGCGAGGATCGATCCGATAACCCGCTTCGTGATCGCGGGCTCTTCGTAATAGGTCGTCATCTGGATGTGCAGCCGCCGCGGCCGCCAGCCACTCTGCCAGACCTTATTCGCTGCCGCCCGCATCCGGGGCCAGCGCAGGCGCCGATAACACTCCGCACGGACAGCGTGGGTGAACCACCAGCCAAAGCGCCAGATGCCCAGCGTCCCCAGCACCATCGTGATGTGAAGCGTGTCGGGCTGGAAGAACCGGTTCTGCGTGTTGGTTAGGAGCCAAAGCAAGGTTACCGCGATCGCCGCAAGGCTTAAGAGCTGAGAGACACGCCACTTTCGAATACCTCGCTTCAAGGGCGCGCGGAGGCCACGCAGGCGAACGGTGAGGTCCTTGTCAAAGGCGTAATCCGTCTTTGGCGCATACATCAGAGCCCCACCCTTTTTCGGAAGGAAGCCCAAGCAGAAGCGTGCTTCTGAGCCCAAGGCCGCGTTGCCGTGAGCCGTACGGGGGCCAGGTGAGGAAGTAGGTCACGCGTTTCAGGAGCGCTGAGCGCAGGGAAACCTACGCTGACTAACATGCCGAATTCCGTCGAGATTTCCGGGTCAATGCCTGCCTCGATGCTCAAAACGGTTCCGGCGACCTGCATTGGGCCTGCGGGGCTCGCCACTTCGACGGCTACGGACATGCCTGGGTGAATGGCTGCAGCCATGGACTGATCCAGCCAGCCTCGGCCCTGCCTCGCTTCGTTAGCTTCGACCACGGTAACCGCGGCACCGCGCGCGACGAGCTGACCGGTTAGCACGGAAAGCTCCGTTACGATGCCCTGCGTTTGCGCAAGCACGTGGAGGGCATCGCCCGCATCGCGCAACTGACCGCGCTCGCGCTTGAGGCGGCGCAGCTCATCATGGAGCGTATCGACTTGCTGCAACGCGGCCTCGTGCGCTGTAAACAGGTCTTTGTATTGCGGCGCCAAGCCCGCATCAAAGGCGGCCAAGAGCTCTTCAACCATTGGGAAGGATGGCTGAAGGGCCGCTACAATTTGAGCCCGGAAAGCAGCTATACGCGCGGCGAGCGCGATCTCGCTCTCTACGGCACCGGCGAGGCGCGCTTCGATCAACTCGATCCGGCTTCGGACATCGCTCAACGCTGCCTCGCCCTCCGGATCAGTGAGGCGCACGAGCGTCTGTCCGCGTTCGACGTGCTCGCCCGGCGTCACAAGCACCTCCTTTACGAAGCCGCGGTCGGCGGCATGATGAGGGAGAAGCTGCGCCTCTATGCGGGCATTTTGGATGTGAACCGTTGCCAGCTTTCCCCAAATGCCCGAGCCGAGCGTCCAAAAGACCAGCGCGCCGATCCCTAAGTAAAGCGCGATGGAAAAGGCCGCTCGGAGGCTGCGGGGAGATTTTCCGTCAGTGGCAACGGCCTTTTCCTCTTCGGTCTCCTCCATGGGGACGAGGTCCACTGGGGTATCGAGACTGGTGATGACATCCTCGGTCGACGCCATCTTCCCGGATAGAATGGAGCGATAGAAAACGGCCAAGGTCTCTCGCTGGCGACCTGAGAGACCGTCAAAGCCTAAGAAGCGCCCTTCTGCCTGCCGCTTTAGGCGGACGGGAAAGCGGATGTCGACGCCCTGAAACGGGATAGAGAGCGTGGCCTCCTTGGGAAGGACGTCGCTTTCATGCGGGAACTCAAAGCCCTCAAGCGACCAGTTGGAGATCGTCAGCCGCTCGCCAGTGCTGAGCTCTAAGCCCAGCGGCGCGCGAACCTGAAAAGACAGGTCTGACATGGGGCGCTCATGACGAATCTTCACGAACCGATCTCCGTTGCGTTTGCCGGTATCTATCGCGAAGTCTTCGGCGGGACGGCGGGGCAGCCGTATAGCGCGCATCTCAAAAGTATAGGTTCAGTTTTATTGATGATAATGCATTGATTTTGTTTTATTTTATGAATCGAGCTGCATTCAAAGAGTCTTGTTACGATGCCGGAGCGTGGTCCAATTGAGTTGCTGAGACTCAATTGGCCTTCAAATCAGAGGGTGCATTCGGTGAGCATTCGTCGGTGATCGACCACGGCTACACGTCAGATCCATTGCTCACCATCAAGGGATCAAGCGAGCCGCCCATACCATCCCTTAAAGCCGCACCACGCGCAGCTTCGTTTTCAGATCGGTCTTGCAGAACGCGTGGAGGAAGCAGGTTTGCTCGGAGATATCGAGCATCTCTTGGGCGGTTTGGTCGCTTTCCGTCGTTTCGAGATAGACGTGGGTTTCGATTGGGTCGGCCTGCCCCGCCTCGCCGGTGCCACCCGAAGCGCCACCGAGGCTGAAATGGGTGTCTTGCACGATGCGGTAGTCCGGAAGATCGAGCCCGAGCATCGACACGAAACGACCGAATTGGGTCATGAAGCAAAAGCCAATGCCGGCAGAAATGAGCGTGTTGGCGTCGGGCGCGCGGCCATCCTCGGAGGAGAGAAATCGGAAGGATGTGCCATACGGCGAGTACATCATCTGTTGGATTTCTTTGATGCCGTCATCGCGCATCGTCACTACGGCGCCGATGTTGAGCCGCCTGTTTTGATCGTCGGTCAGTGAGGACCCGCCTGCGCTTGTGCCCAAAGCCACCTCTTTTTTTGGCGTGAGCCCAATTGGCTCCATGAGCGTGAGGTCGCTTGAGGCGGCTTTGGCCATGGCAAAGCGATTGCCGGGGTCGGGATAAAGCGGCGCGTTGAGTTCTAGGGCCTTTGCGGTGGGGAGTTCTCTGCCGTTCTTTCCCAGTTTGAAAAAGCTGTCGATCCGGCCGCGCATCAGCCCATTGAGCGGCGATGCATAGGTTGCGCGGATAAGGAAATCGTTCAGCGCGCCATCTTCGAGATCGCAGTCGATCTCTACCGTCAACTCAATGTTCTCGGCCCCGCCCACCATGGTGCGTTTCGGCATGGAGCCTTTCATTGTGTAGTAATTGTCTTGGATGAGCTTGAGCGCTCGGATGCTGACGGCTTCGATCTTTGCCAGCGCCAAAATCTCGTTCATGTAACTTGAAGCCATGCCCGAGGACAGGAAAGCGAGCGGGCACGGGGCCGCATCGTGGCCATTGAGGTACGGCCCCTCGTCCGACACGAGCCGCCAGGTGCGACCGGTAAGAGCTGAGCGAACAAGCGCCTCTTTCTGAAAGCCGCTGAGCGCGCGAACCCAGGTGCGGAGCGCGTCGCCTTTGCGATTTTCTGGCGCAACGATAGGGATGTCGTCCCCGTTGGCGACGGCAAAGAAGGGGTTGAGGGCACTCGTCCCGATGATGTTTTCGCCGAGTTTTCCCATGTTCACTTCCTCCGCTGCGCGTGAGATTTGGTGGATGACACCGCCCGCAGATTGCGTTTGCCGGCGGTGTCTATGTCAAGGAGGATGGCGCCTAGAACGACATGCTATAGCCAATCACAAAGGTGCCGAGCGTTCGATTACCGTTCACACCGGTGGACTGGTTGTAGTTCACGTTGAACGTGTTGCCCTGACCAACCTGTACCCGTGTGCCGACAAGGAAATTCACGAACGTGTCCTCGTCATACTGGTCGAAATATGGCGCCTCAAACTCGTGCTCCACGCCCACACTCAAATACGGCGTGTAGCCCTCAAGATCGACGTCGAACGCGGCGTCGAAGAAGAGCTTTCCGTAATCTTCGGTGTCGTTGCCCCAGACGCTCTCGGTCTCATAGAAGTCGCGCTGTAGCAAAAGGCCGAAGGTTGGATGGAAGATCCAATTCTCCGGAAGCCAGTCGAGCTCGTTATCTTTGAAGCTGCCGATGGCTTGGCCCTCGAGGTAGAGGAAGTCGCGGTATTCATCGGTGTCAACGCCGGAGAAACCGAATGAATTGCCGGGGATGAAAGTCTCATTCTCATTCCGGCGATACACCGCGCGACCGTAGACGCCCCAATCATCGTTGATCCGTTTGAGGATGTCGCCGCGGATGTTGTAGAATGTCGTGTCGATGTCCCCACCATTATGCTTGAGCTCAAACTCGGCCACGCCGTATTCAAACCCCGCCGCCCAGATGAAATCTTTGTTGGGCGCCCGGAAGAACAGGACCTCAAGGCTATTTTGCCTGCTATCCTGGTGAGTGAGGTTGTCTTTGCCGTCCGTGAACCTGTTGCGCTGAACGATGCGCAGGTAGTTCACCCCATTGTCTTGGCTGAGCACTGTTTGACCCGCGATCGATGGGATCGCTTGGTAGATTTCATCCTCATAGCCATCGGGGAACATGGGGTTGTTCGCGTTGGCGCCTGCGCCGCGGCCATAGCCCATCCTGTTTTGCGTTCGGCCGAGTTGCAGGCCCGCGAAGAACGGGAAGAGAAGCCCCGCCTCGCCCATATTTGAAAGCGGTATCACGAAGGGTGGCGGGCCGCGGCGCTCCCCCCCGCCCGGTCCACCGGGGCCTCCCGGCCCGCCTTCGTGGCCCCCCGCATAGGCCTGGCCACACAGAGCCGTAATGAGCAATGCGCTCATGCTTTTCACTGTCCACTTCATGGGTCCCTCCCTTCCCTTGTTTGGGTCCTCTTTTGGTGTCCTCAGGAGATGTTTGTTTGCAGAGGCGCGTTCTCCTGATGGGCTATGACGCTGCGCAAAAGTGCCTCTGTGAGCGCGTGGCGTTCGGATTGGAATTGCGGGTGATCCCAGAGATTTCGGGTCTCGCTGGGGTCATCCGGCAGCTGGTAGAGCTCGCCGGTGGATCGGTTTTGGTAGACGGTGACGCGCCAGTCTTTGGTCTGGAGCGTGCGGGTGCGCGGCACGCTTTGCGGGCCAGACCAGCCGGGGTCATCGCCTTCTATGAGGACGCTTTCGGGGGCCGTCTCGGGACTAAGCAGGTCGCGGCCCTGGACGCCGTTATTGGGGCTGATTCCGGCGCGGCGCAGGATCGTCGGCGCGATGTCGATGACGCTACTCAGGTCATCGCAGACAGAGGCCTCGGCGCCGGGCTCTTTCCAGAGGAACGGGACGCGCGTGAGGCCCTGGCTGTGCAGGTTGCCTTTGAGCATGATGCCGTAGTCGCCCATGTAATCGCCGTGATCGGAGGCGAAGATCACGACGGTGTTTTCTGCAAACCCATTGGTGTCGAGCGCGGCCAAGATGCGGCCCACGCAATCGTCGATCATGGTGATCATGCCAAAGGTCAGCGCGAGGATTTCTCGGGCTTCCTGTTCGGTCACGGCAAAGGGGGCGTGGCCCTCGCGGTAGGCTTTCCCGGCCTCAAGCATCTTACGCAGGCCATGCGCCATGGGCGGGACATCCGCCGCGTAGAAGCTTTCCGGCAGCTCCATATCCGCGGGGTCGTACATGTCGAAATACTTGCCTGGCGGCGTGAACGGGTAATGCGGGTCCGGGAAGCTCGCCTGGAGGAAGAAGGGCTGATCATGGCCTTTGCGGCTCGCTAGGTATGCTTCGGTGCGCTCGGCGACATAGGCGCTGGGGTAGAGTTTCTCGGGGACAGCCGTGCGCCTTGCTTGGGGCGCAGTGTAGGGGCTGGCGGCCCGGGTTTTCACTAGGTCGCGGAGGCGCTCGAAGTCGGGCTCCTTTTCATGGGCCCACAGCGCGTAGTCGCCGCCGCACTCGTCACCGTGGCTCGTGCAGATCTCATAGTGCTCGAAACCGTAAAACGGTCGCCTCAGGCGCTCCATGGCCGAGGTCGGCCAGTTGAGCTCGTCCTCAGTTTGGTAAAAAGGCGCAACGCGACGCCCGACCTCCGCCTCTTGGAGATCAGCCGACGGGGCGGTGAGTGGAGGCACCGGTTCGTAGCTCTTGAAGGGCGGCAGGCCCGTCATGTTTTGAAGATGCGATTTCCCGATGAGCGCGGTCGCGTAGCCCGCATCGCGCAGCAGATGCATGAAGGTTGTGGCATGTTCAGGTAGAGGAATGCCGTTGTGGCGCACGCCGTTGATGCTGGGCATCCGGCCCGTGGCCATGGCCGCGCGATTGGGCTGGCAGGACGGGCTTGCGACGTAGAAACGGCTGTAGCGATGGGCCTGAGCGGCCAATTCATCAAGATGTGGTGTCTGAACTACCTTGTTCCCATAGCAGCCGAGGTGATCAGCGCGTAGCTGGTCTGTGCAGAGAAAGAGAAAGTTCGGATTTTTCATCGGACTGGCTGGTCAGAATGTCGTTGAAGGCAGCCAGAGCACGAGACTGGGTATGAGTATGAGAAGCGCGAGTTTCACCAGGTCCGAGACCAAGAACGGCAGCACCCCCTTGTAGATGGTACTGAGCTTGGTGCCCTTGCCGCTGACGCTCTGGAGAACGAACACGTTCATCCCGAAGGGTGGGCTGATCTGGCCGATTTCGAGCACCACGAGCATGATGATGCCCCACCAGATGAGCGAAAAATCCATGCTCAGGATCAGGCCAGAGACGATGGGCACGGTGATGATCATGATGGCAAACGCCTCCATGATCGTGCCGAGCAGGATGTAGACCAACAGCAGGCAGCAGATCGTGATCAGCGGGGTGAGGTTGAGGCCTGAGACGTAGTTGGTCAGGTCGGTGGCGAGGTCAGTGGCGCCGACAAAGAAGGAAAGCGTCAGGCCCCCGATGATCAGTGCGTAGATCATGGAGGTGAGCGAGGCCGCTTCGCCCATGATCCGCCAGAACGCGTTGCCCTTCAGCTTGCCCCGGAAGAACGCGATGAGGAGAGCCGAAACCGCGCCGACGGCCGCCGCTTCATTGACGGTAAAGAGGCCGGTGTAGATGCCCCCCATCACGATGGTGAACATCGCAAAAACCGGCAGGCCCTGGCGAAACGCGTCGACGACCTCACGCGCTTTGAACGTCCCGCGCTCGGGCTCCGCCGCCGGGTTGATCGTCACCCAGGTCATGATCGTGAGCATGTAGAACAGGATCGCAATCGTGGCCGGGATCAGTGCGGCGACGAAGAGCTGACCGATCGATTCCTCGGTGAGGAAGGCGTAGACGACCAAAGCGCCAGAGGGCGGCACGAGGCTTCCCAACGTGCCGCCCGCGGCGATGGCCCCCGTAGACAGCGTGCGGGAGTAACCACGCTTGTCCATTTCCGGCAGGGAAGAGCTGCCGATTGTCGCCACCGTTGCGATTGAGGAGCCCGTGACGGCCCCGAACCCCGCGCAGCCGCCGATTGTCGCCAGCGCGAGCCCGCCGCGCAGGTGCCCGATAGTGGCCTCAGCAAGGCGGTAGACGTCGTTTGAGATACCCGCTGCCGCAGCCAGAATGCCCATGAGCAGGAAGAGCGGCAGGACGGAGACGTCGGGGTTCGTGATAAACGTCGTGAGTTCCGAGCCGATGACCGAGAGTGCGGGGTTTGTGCCGATCATCATCGCCGAGGCGCCGACAGCTAGAAGGCCCGTGACGGCGGATATCGGGATGTAGAGGAGGAGCGAGACCCACATGAGGCCAAAGACGATGCCCGCGAGCCGCGCCGGGCTTTGCCAGGCGAAATTCGTGGCACTGCGGGCGAAATCATCGAAGCCGAGGTAGAACCAGGCAAAGAGCGCGGCGACGGCAAGAAATACGAGCGGGGTGCGGAACGTTAGATACCCACCGGTGCCGCTCACATCTGCTCGCGCGGTGTCGACGGCGAGCACAATTGCTTGGCTGATCACGCAAAGCACGAGGATCGCGGTGATGACGATGAAGAATGGCTGATGCGGCAGACGCACAATCTGCGTGGTAAGGCCCTGCTCGCCCACATCGATTGTCTTGAGCCAGACCTGCCAGGCTAGGATGAAAAAGAGCACAAAGAGGAAGACCGACCCGAGCACCGTCAGCCAGGCTTTAAGCCGCTCGCTGATATTGCCCAGGATCGAAATGCGCAGATGCCCCCGCGTGGCGATGGCGGCGGGGAATGTAGCCGCCACAGCCACCGCAAAGAACATCTGCACATATTCGTTGAGCCCGATGACAGGCATCCGAACGATGTTTTTGAGCACAATGTCGACAATGATGAGCAGAGAGATACCCAGCATCCCCAGCACGCCGGTGAAGGCGATCCGCCGGGCCACGAGAAGGTTCAGGCTATCCAGCCGTTCGAAAACGGCTGGAATGCTGACGGCCTCGGTGTCGACTTGTGCAGTCACGGTCAGTTCATCGCCTGGAAGTCGGCGAGCTCTGCTTCGAGCGCGGTGAGGATGGCGTCGCCGTTGGGCGTCTCTTCGAGCCAGCTTGCGCGCACTTCGTCGGCGGCCGCCTGCCATTTTGCCAGGTCGGCATCGGATGCTGCGTTGATCGTGTGGCCAGGCATGCCGCTTACGGCGGTGCGGGCTTCCAGGGTGACCTTGTCCCAGAACTGTCCGAACTGGCGCGAGAGAACTTCTCCGGAGTGCGCATCGATGGCGGCCTGAGCCTCAGGCGGCAGTTTGTCGAAGCGTTCCTGGGTCATGTAAACCATGCCCACGGCAGAGCCGAGCGGCGCGTCGTAGTGGTGTGAGGTAACCTCAAAGAGTTTGAATGGCGCGAACGCGCTCCACACCATCATCGCGCCGTCGATATTGCCCTTGGAGATCGCCTGATACATGCCCGGCAGGTGCACCGAGCTGGGTGACGCCCCTAGAAGCGTCGCCATCTGAGAGACGTACCGACCGTTGGCCGCGATGCGCATCCCCTGGATGTCTTCGAGGCTCTCGATGGGCTCATTGCCGTGCAGGGATTGCTGCGCGAAAGTGATGAGCGCGAGCGGCTTCAGCCCCTCAAAGTCCCCGGCAATGACGCCGTTTTCATAAAGGTTCCACATGGCCACAGAACCCGCCTCAGCATTGGGGATAAGGAAGGGCAGTTCGGCCACCGACGACGAGTTGAACGCGCCTGCGCTCTGGCTCAGCACCATCCACCCGATCTGCACCACATCGGAAAGCACGCGGTCATGGACGTTGCGGCTATTGGCGATGGGGCCTGCGGGGCGGATTTGCACGTCTATCGTGCCGTTGGACGCGGCATTCACCTTTTCAACCCATTGGGGCCAAAAAATCCGGTTTGTATGCGCCTGAGCCGGGGCCGTGGTAGCGAAATTGAGCATCTCCTGGGCCGATACGGCCGCTGCCGAGATGCCAAGCGTCAGCGACGTGGCGGCGACCGCCACGCAGGTTGCAAGTCTCATAATATGTCCTCCCTTAAGGCTTGCGGACTTCTATTTTCAGGCCGCCTTGGGGCGGCTCAGTAGTGCTTCGATTTCGGCCTGCTGGTCTCTGCCAGTCTTGGCCATGAGGGTGATAACGTTCTCCGGAATGGGGCCGGTGACGGCCTCGGCGTAGGATGGGCGGGCTTTGATGCGCTCATGCCAGGCGATGAGCGCGGGAAAGCGCGCGGCGAAGAGCCCGGCAAAGCCGAGCATGGAAAATCGGGTGGCGTAGGGGGTCACCGCGGCGTCGGCGGGTGAGTATGCTTCGCCGGCGAGATACGGGTTTTTAGCGAGCTCTGCGTTCATCCGATCGAAAACTGAAATTACGCCGTCGAGGGCACCAGCGACGGGCTTGGCGGCAAGGCCGTTTTCGATCAGATCGGCCATCATAGCCCGCTTCTGCGGGCTCGGACGCCGGGCGAGCCAGGCGCCGCGATCCGCGGGCGTCTTGGCTAGCTGAGGGTGGCGGTAGGCGATAGCAAAGCTCATCACCCCACAGGCCGGTTGCAATACGTCGTCCACTTCGCGCATCCACAGGCGCATCTTTGCGCGGTCTAGCGGATTCACAGGGCGCAGGCGCGTTTCGGGGTGCAGGTCTTCCAGAAGCTCCATAATCACGGAGCTTTCGGTCACTGTCTGGCCGTCCAGGCGCAGTGTCGGGATCTGCCCCTTTGGATTGATCTGCAGATAGGCTGGCGACAAGTGCTCATCGCCCTGGAAATCGATGGCGCGGCTTTCCCAAGCCAAGCCCTTTTCAGCCAGCACAAGGCGCACCTTGGCCGAGGAGACGGAGCTGGCGCCGTGGTAGAGCACTAGCTTGCCCATTGCTCAGCCTCCTGCGGCTCCGACACCAGATAAACCTGCCCGTCTGCGCTTAGTTCGATGGGCAACGGGATCAGATGCTCCCCGATGCACGGCCCGATTGTGCACTCTCCCGTCTCTACCGAGAACAGTGCGCCATGGGCCGCGCACATGAGCTGCCCGCCAGTCTTGTTCATGAAGCGGTCCCGCTTGAAGCCCAGCCTAGTCGGCTGGTGCGGGCACATGTTTTCATAGGCATAGACGCATGCGCCTTTGCGGGCGACAACGATGGTCTGCTGGCTCTCTCCTGTCGGGTTGAAGCCGCGGGCCTCGCCATCAGGGATATCTGCCAGAGCGCACAGCATGATCATTCAGCCGGTTCATTGGCCGGCGCGGAGGACGGCACATCGGTGGGCTTGGCCGCAGGTTTGTCGCCCGGCTTGGCACCGGGCTTGCCTTCGCCCTTACCCTTGGGCGGCCCACCCATGGGAATCCACTTATCGCGATGCTGGAAGAGGAAGACCTGGCTCGTGCCCGGCGCGATATCGACCTCACGATAGGTCCATTCGCCATCGTGCTGATCCATGTCGGCGTCGTATTCGATATTCGCGCCCATGGGCGATTTGAAATACCAAAACCAGTTAGAGCCGAACTTGTGCCGACCCGGGCCCCAGAAGGTTGTGTAGCCCTTCTCGGTCATCCGCGTACCTGCCATCATGAGCTCTGTTGGGCCCTTCATATGGAAAGCGAAGTGCTCCAAGCCTTTCATGTATTCAGGCGTCTGAATCAGAAAGAGCGTGTGGTGATCGCGGTTAGCTTGTGGCCGCATGAACGGGCCGGTTTTCGAAAACTTGTCGGTAATGACGAATTTCAGCCTGTTGATGTAGAAATTCGCCGCGCGCTCTTGATCCGGCACGAAGTAAACGACGTGGCTAAGGATGCGGGGCTGGCAGGCAAAGGCGTCATCAACGCCGAGCTCGTTGGGTTTGCGCCCCGGCGGCGCATAGGGCGAGTTGATCATCTCGGCGTCGAGTTCAAGATGACGGCGGCGGGTGATCTGGAACCTAAGCGCGAAGTCGAGGTCATCGCGGAAATCGATTGAGCCGTCGGCATTGACGGTGACCTCGCGGTCTTTCTCCATCTCCTCCTGAATCTCATCGAGCGTTTGCTGATCTTCCACGCCATAGGTCGTGAGACGGAGCTGCGTAGAGGTCGGCAAAGGCGCCGGCAGGCTGGGGTCATCGCGTTCGCAAATTTCGATCCCTGTACCGTCGAGCGCCTCGTAATAGCCACCAATGCGATCTTTCTCGAGCGGCTCAAGGCCGTAATCGACGAGGAATTCGTGACAGGCGTTCAGGTCATCGACGCCGAATGTAAGCGTATCTGGACCGATGATCCGCATGATGCCGTGCCTCCCAGGTTCGTCGCAAAGAGCGTCTCGGTGGGGAAAGCCTATGAGAGCGATTCAGCTTCGAGAAATGGATAGTTTGGATCAAATCTATTCAGCGGGTGAATATTGACCTCGGGCAATGCATGGAAACCATGAATGCTTTGGATCAAATATATCCATTTCAAAGATATCTAGTCGGCCCTTACCACGGCGGTGGGAGGAGCCATAATGCCACTTTCATCTGTCCTAATCGTCGGCGCAGGGATCGGGGGACTGACAGCTGCGATCGCGTTACGGCGTAAGGGCATTCCCGTCACCATGATCGAACGCGACCCGACCTGGACGGTCTACGGTGTGGGCATCATCCAGCAGTACAATGTGATCCGCGTTATGGATCAGCTCGACCTTTTGGATGACTACATGTCCGAGGCCTATGGCTTTGATAAAACTACGTTTCATGGCCCAGACGGCGCTGTCCTGAGCTCCTTTGAGGCGCCACGCCTTGCGGGGCCAGATTACCCGTCGAACGCCGGTATCCGACGCGTCGCGCTCCAGCGCGTGCTTGCGGATCGGGCGAAAGCTCTTGGCGTGAAAATTCGGCTGGGGCTCACGGTCGAAGGGCTTGTGGATGACGGCGCGGGCGTCGACGTCACGTTTTCGGATGGCAGTCAGGGTCGCTACGACGCGGTAATCGGGGCTGACGGGGTGTTTTCGAAGACGCGGGGGCAGGTTTTGCCGAGCGCGCCCGAACCGGAATATACCGGCCAATGGGTCTGGCGCTACAATTTGCCGCTTCTGCCAGAGATGGAAGGCATTCACATCTTCCGCGGTCCGGTGAGCGGCGGGCTTACTCCCATTGGCGGTGGGCTCATGTATATCTTTGTGTTGAGCCAGGAAGCTCCGGACTTCGTGCTTGAGCTTGAGGGCTCCGCCGCGGCCATGCGTGCCCGCATTCCGGGCGCGGCCCCGCAATTGGCGGCCTTAGCCGACCAGATTACCGAAGATGACGGCGTTGTCGGGCGGCCTCTGGAAACCGTCTTTCTCCCCGGGGCCTGGCATGTGGGTCGCGTCGCGCTCCTCGGCGACGCGGTCCATGCCTCGACCCCGCATATGGCTCAGGGCGCGGGGATGGCGATCGAAGACGCCGCTGTGCTCGCCGAAGAGATGGCCGCCCATAGCAACCCCGAGGCTGCATTTGTCGCCTACCGCGACCGACGCTTTAAGCGCGCTGAGTTCGTCTGGAAGAATTCCATCCGCATCGGAGAGATGCAGATGGGCAAAATCCCCCAGTTTAATGTGGAAGCCGTGAATGCCGAAGGCCGCGCGCTTCTCGCCCAACCGATCTAACTCGCAAGAAGGACAAGTCCGTGGCCCTCTTCAACTACTTCCCCAACTACGTTTGGAACCTGTCTGTGGCGATTTCCATGTGTTCTGGCGCCGAAATTGGCGAGATCATGGAGATGTGCCAGCCGCTCTTGGAAAAGGCGGAAAAGGGCGAGGATGCCGGCACACAGGAATTCATGGCGGCTTGGGTGCGCGTGGCGGATACGTTGGTCGAGCTGGCTAAAGAAGACCTGGAAAGAGGTAGGGAGCTTTCTGCAGCGCCGAAATTTAAGCGCGCCGGCCTCTACTACCTCATTGCAGAGCGGATGCAGGGCCAAGGCACACCGGGCCGGATGGAGACCTATGACAAGGCGCTCGATTGCTTCGGCAAGGCCGCGAAATTCGGGAAAGAGAACGTGGAGCATGTGGAGGTGCCCTATGGCGACACTTATATCCCATGCCTCTTTGTCCGCGCGGAGGGCGTGGAGGGCCCGGCTCCCGCGGTGATGTATCTCAACGGCCTCGATAGCTGCAAAGAGCTGCTCTACACGTCGGGGCTGCCCGTGGAGCTCGCCAAACGCGGCATCTCTTGCCTTTGTGTCGATCAGCCCGGCACAGGCTACAGCCTCCGCAAGCTTGGCCTCTACGCGCATTATGACAGCGAGAAATGGGGCACGCCGATCTTTGACTGGATGGCCGCCCATCCCGATATCGACCCCGCGCGCATCGGCGTCACCGGCATCTCTCTCGGCGGCTATTACGCCCCGCGAGTTTGCGCCATGGAGCCGCGCTTTGCCTCCGGGGCGGCATGGGGAGCCAACCATAACTGGGCGGAGGTGCAGCAAAAGCGGCTCGCACGCGAAGGCGAGAACCCCGTGCCGCATTACTGGAACCATGTGCAGTGGGTGTTTGGCGCAAGCGGGATGGATGATTTCTTTGACAAGGCCAAAGGCATGGACCTCAACGGGGTGATGGAAAACATCAAGGTCCCGTTCCTCGTGACTCATGGCGAGAAAGACAGGCAAATCTCGCTCGACTATGCTCACCAAGCTTACGCACAGCTCACGAACTCGCCCAAGCGGGAGCTGAAGATCTTCACAGATCGCGAGGGCGGCGTGGAACATGTGGGGGCAGACAACAACACCTTTGGACGTAGCTACATCGCCGACTGGTTTGCCGAGACGCTCGGCGGACAGATCGCTTGAGAAAGGACAAGAGCATGACCGACATCACCCTTTACGTCGCGCCCTATGCTTGCCCCCGGGTGCCGACGATCGCGCTCGAGGAGGCGGGCGTTGAGTTCGAGACCAAGGTCGTGGCCTTCAAGGCCGGTGAGCATAAGAAGCCCGATTACCTGGCGATCAATCCTAAGGGCAAAGTCCCCGCGCTTGTTGTCGATGGCGAGCCACTGACAGAGAACGTGGCGATCCTCACTTGGATCGCGGATGCCTTCCCCGAGGCAAAGCTCATGCCTGCCACCTCCACCCCAATCGAAAAGTTGCGGCAGACCGCGGACCTCGCCTTTTGCGCCGGGGGGCTGCACCCCATCGTGTCGCGCATACGGATGCCGATGATGTTTGCCGAGGGTGGTGAAGCCATTGGCGCAGTGAAGGCCAAAGCGATGGCGGATATGGCAGGCAATGCCGCGATGATCGACACGCGTCTCGCGGGCGGCTGGTGGTATGGCGATGAGTGGTCCGTCGTCGACGGATACCTCTTCTGGATCTGGTTCCGCATCACCGGCGCGGGCTTTCCGGAAGCGGAGTATCCGAACTGGGCCGCGCATTACGCCCGCTCACTTGAGCGCCCGGCGGTGCAGCGGATGCTGGCGCGCGAAGAAGGTTGGCAGGCGGATCTCGAGGCACGCGGGCTCGCACTCCCCGCTAATCCACCCAAGGCAGGGGCGGCGGCGTGAAACTTGCCACGCTCCCAAATGGGACGGCTGATGGACGGGTTCATGTCGTTTCGCGAGACCTTGCGCGGGCCGCACCGGTTGACGGAGCAGAGACGCTACAGGATTTGTTGGAGGATTGGGACGCGCAGCTCTCGGCGTGCGAGGCGATCTATGCCGATCTCAATGCGGAGGGCGGGGATGCTTTTGATCCAGGGTCGGCGCTCTCGCCCTTGCCTCGCGCATGGCAGTGGCTCGATGGCTCTTCATTTCCCATGCATGGCCGCCTCATGGAGCGTGCCTTTGACCTCGACCCGAAGGACAATGGCGGCAAGCCTCTGATGTATCAGGGCATGTCGCATCACTTTCTGGGCCCAACCGAGGATGTCCCCTTCCCGAGCGAAGAAGATCACATCGATTTCGAAGGCGAGTTCGGGGTCATCACGGATGAAGTGCCGATGGGCGTGAGCCCCGCCGAGGCGCGCGGCCACATCCGCCTACTGGTGCTGATCAATGACTGGAGCCTGCGCAAGCTGACGCTGAGCGAGGTGAAGACGGGCTTTGGCTGGGTCCAAGCAAAGCCGGCCTGTTCGATGGCGCCCGTCGCCGTTACGCCTGATGAAATTGGCCCCGCATGGGAGCACGCGCAGGTATCGCTGCCGCTTGATGTCCACTGGAATGGAGCCCGCTTCGGGCGCGCTATGGGCAATGAGATGCAGTTCGACTTTAGCGACCTAGTGGCCCATGGCGCGGGGACACGCGCCCTACCCCCAGGCACGATTATCGGATCAGGAACAGTATCCAATCAGGCCTATGCGGAGGTGGGCTCGTCGTGCATCACCGAACGCCGCTGCATCGAAATGATCGCCAATGGGAAGCCCAGCACCGGCTATATGAGTTTTGGCGACCGCATCACGATGGAGGCGGCGCTCCCCGATGGGACGTCTGTGTTTGGCAAAATCGATCAGCGGGTTGTTCAGGCGTCATGAGAATTGATAGCGTCAATTAGCCAGGCATGACCTAGCGAGGGCATCAATGCGATTCAATCGGCTCGACCTCAATCTACTCGTGGCGCTGGATCACTTGCTGACGCTGCGCTCGATCTCTCGCGCGGCGGAGCGCATGAATATGAGCCAGTCGGCCATGTCGAACGCGCTTGCTCGGATCCGCGAGTATTTTGACGACCCGATCCTTGTCCAGAACGGCCGCAAGATGGAGCTCACCGCGCGCGCTGAGGCCATGCAGGACGCCGTGCGGGACATTCTGGTGCGGATCGAAACGACGGTCACGACTGAGCCAGAATTCGACCCGACGCAATCCACGCGCCAGTTCCGCGTTTTGGTCTCTGACTACACGCTTCATACCGTCGTCCCGCATTTTCTGCGACTGGCCTATGCGGAAAGCCCCAGCTTAGGGTTCGATTTCCTCCAGCAGATCGAAAACCCCTACGGCCTGCTAGAGCGCGGTGAGGCGGATTTCCTGATTGCACCCCAGGCAATGTGCTCGCCCGATCACCCGCTTGAGGAGCTCTGGGAGGATGAGTTTATCTGCGCCGTTTGGAACCAGGGGCGGCACGCCGAGGGGATCACGCGCGACGACTTTTTTGAGGCTGGCCATGTGCGCATGTCACCTCCGAGCCGGGCCAAGACTTATGAGGCTCGCTTCATCGAAAGCAGCGCGCGGGAAAGAACGGTTTCTGTCACCTCCTATAGTTTCTACGCCCTGGCCGAGATGGTTGTGGAAACCGATCGCATCGCGACCATGCATGCGATCCTAGCGCGCAAAGCCGCGCGAATGCTGCCCATCGTCATGCACCCCCTCCCGGTACCGAATGATCGGTTTTCTCAATGTCTTCAATGGCATGAGTACCGCGACAACGACCCGGGGCTCCTCTGGGCACGGGCGCTCTTCGCGCGCGCTGTCGAAGACATGCTGGCCGAGGACAAAGCCGCCTAAGCATTGACTGAATGAATGCCTCCCACCTGAGCTTTCAATTTCTCGGATTGATGCGCGCGATTTACGGTGACGGGGGGAGGAACGGCTTATGCCGCAATTTGTCGATCTTTCTGTGGCGCTTAAGGCTGGGATCGC
>JBCCYG010000009.1:0-27866 GCA_039190145.1 Pseudomonadota bacterium
AGCCCCATCCAGTTCATGCGCCCGAAGCGGCGCGTGCCCATTACGTCACGATTACCCGTCTGACCCGACAAAATTGCCTCTTTAGGTTGTTACCGCCCAGGCACCCCGGTATACAGTGCGACTGGTAAGCGCCAGATAGGCTTTTATCGGCGAAAACCACAGAGATTTGGGGAAGAGCATGTCCTGGACCGACGAACGCGTGGAAATCCTGAAAAAGATGTGGGGCGAGGGTCAGTCCGCCTCGGTCATCGCCAAGGAGCTCGGCGGCGTCACGCGCAATGCGGTGATCGGCAAAGTGCACCGTTTGGGGCTGTCAAACCGCGCTGGGTCCGCGAGCACAGCCAAGGCCGCGCCGGAGAAGAAATCTAAAGCGCCCGCAAAGCCAAAGGCCGAGCCAAAGCCGGAGCCCAAGACCGAAAGCGCCGCACCCGAGCGCGCACTCTCTGCGGCCGCCCGCAAGATCATTCCCGCCGGTCAACCGCTCCCACCGCAGCCGTCGGCCAATGAGATCAGCCCCGAGGCGCTCGCCAAGGTGAACGAGGTGGAGAAGACGGCGAAGAAAATCTCGCTCATGGAACTCACCGAGCGGACCTGCAAATGGCCCGTGGGCGACCCGGCCACCGATAACTTCTGGTTCTGCGGCCTGCCCGTGCAACAGGGCAAACCCTATTGCGAGGCCCATGTCGGCGTGGCGTTCCAGCCCATGTCGAGCCGCCGCGACCGTCGCCGGTAGCGCGACGCCATAGGCTAGCGTTTGCCTGACAGTGGCAGTGACAGGCGCTTTGGCCGGAAGTCAGAAATCCTGCGTTGTGCCCGTACAGCGTTTATCCGCACAAAGCCGGCATTGCTGCCCGATGTGACGGCTAAGCCCAACCCGCGCACGCAGATCACGTGCAGCGAATCTGTGTCGAACCAGTTCCAGAGCAGCACCTGACCGTCGCGGACCTGAGTGCATAGAGCGAAGGTGAACTCGCCCGTTTCGTGGCGGGCGACAGATCGTAGCGATAGTATAGAGAGCCCCAGTGTGGGGCTCTTTGAGATACCGCAAGCCTAACTCAGCCGGCGAAGCCGTGTTGAGAATGGCCCAGATCGGGTCCGCCATTCGATCGGCGAGACATCACAGGCAGCTCTGAATTGCGCGCTCACCTCGTGAGCGCGCAATCGTAAGCGTAGTCTATTCCAAGACCTAAAAGCGCGAGTCGACATAAAAGCCAATCGTCCTCGGTTCGCCTGTGCGGATGATCACGGGGTTTGCACCGTCATCAAAGCGCGCTGTCGCATAGTCTTCGTCGAACAGGTTTCGGACGTAGAGACCAGCCGTTGTTCCATTGCCGAAGTCATAGATGCCCTGCGCGTTGAAGAGCCACCTTTCATCGTCGGTATAAGTATTTGCGACGTCTTGATAGCTCTCGTCTTTCCAGGAAACATCCAAGCCCAGCGAAAACCCATTTTCCCAGGAGTACTTGCCGCCAAAGGCTGCAGAACTGTTTGGCGCGAATGGGAATTCATTGCCGCTGAAATCCCGGCCCGTGCCATCTTGGAAATCTGTGAACTCTGTTTGGGCAAACGCCGCCGCCGCGAAGAGCTCAAGAGCTTCGGTGGCTTGAACATCGATGCTGAGTTCCAGGCCATAGAGCTTTGATTCCGCTGCATTGAGCGTGTCTGTGTCAAAACTTGCCAACGCAGCGGGAACGCCCGGGGTCCCCGCAAAAACGGAAATCTGCTGATCTGTCCAATCCGTGTAGTAGACATTGGCGCCGACGCGGACGCGGTCTTCGTTGAAAGTACCGCGATAGGCCACTTCGTAGTTCGTCGTGAACTCTGGGTCGAACTCAGAGATCTCGCTTGAAGCGAAGTTGATAGCGGCGCCACCAGCGCGATAGCCGCGCTCGATGGTGAACGACACTGACTGGTCAATGTTGAATGCGTAGGTAAATCCTAACGAGGGCAGAAACGCGTCGAAGTCGAGAGAGCCTTCGCCGAAAGCATCTGGTACAGCAGGGAACCCTGGGACTGCCCCCGTGTTCAGAGCATCAGAGTAGTCTGAGCCTATCTCGTAATCCAATTCCTCGTAGTCGTATCGCGCGCCAACCGTAACGGTTAACCCCTGAACGTAGTCGTCCAGATCGATGTCGGTTTCACCGTATATCGCAATATTGCGGACCTCAGCATCATAAGTATCGACGCGCGTTTGGATGTTACCTGTGAAGATGGCCGGGCTTAGGAAAGCGCCGACGTCAAACAAAAGGTCTATCGGCCGTTGCTCATCAATGTGAGTATAAAACAAGCCAACAACACCGCTGTAGCGACCGCTTTCAAACTCAAGCTGAATGTCCTGTTCAAAGACCTCAGATCCACCATCAATCGAGATCTCACCGACGATTTCACCGGGTGAGACAGAACCGTCGAGGCCCTCAAGGCGGAAGTAGTCTTGATCGTAGTAGGTCGTTTCCGTCTTGAGAGTGAGCATTGAGCTGAGCTCGTATGACGTCTTTAGCCCGATCTGTTGATGATCCGAGCCTTCCACCGCGTCGACCGTGTCAAAGTTGAACCGGTCGTCAGGGAAGAATTCGTCCCGCACATAGTCTTCGCCGCCGGTGCTTTCAGTGTCACTTAGCGACAAAACCGCGTCAAAGGTGTCAACGGGCTGCCAGCGGAATTTTAGACGGTAGCTTTCGTATTCGCGTGCATCGTACTCGTCGTCATCTAGTGGCACGTTTTCGACATAGCCGTCGGTCTCAGTCCTTTCCGCGGTGAAGCGCGCAGCGAAGGTGTCGGAGAACGCATAGTTGCCCATGAACGCAAGCTGCGTTGAGTTTCTTTCGGCAAAACCCACGCGCGTGCCGAACTCGTTGAAGAACTCAGGATCATTGGTGTTGATGATCACCGCGCCGCCGAGGGCGTTGCGCCCCTGCTGCGTGGATTGCGGGCCGCGCAAAATTTCAAACTGATCGACATCCCAGGTCGAGTACGGCGCAAAGAACGTGGCTTGGGGGTTAGCTAAGGCGGCACCGTCGACTTGGACGGAGACAAGCTGGCCGTTGGATTGGCCGTTTGAACCGTTTCCGTTTTGTTGGATACCCCGGAGGACGAACCCCTTGTTGCCAAAGGTCGTCGACACGTTCGGTGTTCGCTCGGCGAGGTCATAGATGTCGACATCGCCGCGCGCGTTCAGCTCTTCGCCGGTCTCAACAACGGCAGAGGTTGTGGTTTCTTGGATGGTTCGGTCCTGAAGCTCGCCCGTAACGACGATCTCATCGAGGACGATGACGTCTTGGGCGGCGGGCATGGTTGCAATTAAGGCGAGCCCGGAGGCAGCGCACAGCAAACCGGCGCGTGTAGCAGGCATGGTCAGCTCACTTCTGTGTAATTTATGATGATTGGCTTGGCGTGCGAGGAGACTCAGCGCCTGGCCAGAAGCACGCATCACAGAGCGTGAGAACCCACAAGGCCGCCCCAGGCCCGACTTCGCGTAAAGCGGCGCTATCGGCGTGCTTGTTGCGTCAATATGGCCGCTGTCGCAGCGTCAGCTGGTTGCGGAGCTCGACCAATAGGCTGCGATGTAGCGTTTGACTTTTGGTACCGCGCTCAGGCGCGGGTCTTTGCGCAGAGCCGCGGCGCCGTTTTTCTCCGCACCGAACCATAGAAATGGCGAAGACAGGTTAAGCGCCTGATTGAGCGCAACATCGGCAAGCTCCTGCGCGTCCCTTACGGTCACCCACGTCAGGCTCGATCCATCGCGCTCTGGAATTGGGTAGTCCTTTGCCCCGCTATGGGACAGGAAGAAGAGGTCTGCCCTCGCTCCCGCCGGGAGAGCTTCCAAGATACGGGACATGGCAGGAAAAGCGGTTTCATCACCGGCCAAAACGATCTCGATTTCCTTCAGGATGCCACCACCACCCGGCCCGATGATCGCAACTTCTTCGCCCGGTTTGACGGTCTTGGCCCAGTCGGTCGTGCGACCGCCGACATGCTCAAAGACGTCGACGTCTATGGTGCCGGCCTGAGCGTCAAAGGAACGCGCGGTGTAGACGGGTCGATGAAGCTCCGCCGTGCCAGTGGGCCAGCGCGTGCCGCCATTGGGCTGAACGCGGGGCCATTCCGGGGCCTTGATCCCCTGAGGCGGGAGGGCGAACCGGAAGTGGATTGAGGGGTCTTCGAACCGCTCGGGATTAGAGAGTTTAACGGTCAGGCGCCTGAAGTCCTGGCAAAGCTCATAGGCGCGCTCGACCGTGCCAAACTGGAAGTTGGGGGGCAGCTCTCCTGCGTCGATGGCATCTGACCACGTGATGCTCTCGGCGACCTCGGGGAGGAAGTGCTCTATGTGCCCGACGAGGCTTTCGCGAAGCGTGAAGAGGTGATCCGCCCGGTCGCTTTCGACGCTCAGGCGCAGAAGTGGCGCGCGATCTTCCAGGCCAAACGCGCCATAGAGGCTCTCTACCTTGAGCCTCGTGGGTTCGTTTTCGAGCACGGGCAGTCCGTGCTCCGCAGCTTCATGGAGCATCATTGCACGCATGGCGGCGAAGGCGAGACCTTCGATATCCGCATGAGCTTGGAGTTTCGCCATGGGGTGCCTCAGGCTGGGATCACGTGGGGTGTGCCGGTAGTCGGGTCGGGAATAACGCGGGCATTGAGTGCGTAAATCTCAAAGATACCAGACTGGGTGACGACCTCGGACGGCGCGCCATCGGCCACCACGCGACCTTCACGGAGAGCGAGGATACGGTGGGCAAAACGCGCCGCCAGGTTGATGTCATGGAGAACCATGGCAACGGTCAGCGCGTGCTCCTCTTGGAGTTGGGCAACGAGCGTCAAGACTTCGAGCTGATACCTGAGATCGAGGAAGGTGGTCGGCTCGTCCAGAAGGAGTATTGGTGTTTCTTGTGCAAGCACCATGGCCAGCCAAGCGCGTTGGCGCTGGCCACCGGAGAGCGCGTCGACCGGCCTTTCGCGTTCGGTGGTAAGGCCTACCTGGCTTAGCGCGCGTTCCACGGCCGCCTCATCTTCCTGGCTCCACTGCTTAAGCGGGCTTTGATGCGGGGTGCGGCCGCGCGCGACGAGCTCGCCCACGCGCATACCTGCTGGCGCGTTCGCCGATTGTGGAAGGAGCGCAATCGTCTGGGCCACTTTGCGAGTGTTTTGCTTGTGAACCGAGCTGTCATCGAGAATTGCAGCGCCGCGCGTGGGACGCTCGAGCCGTGCCAAGCAGCGGAGCAACGAGGTCTTCCCGCTGCCATTGGGCCCGACGATGGCTGTTATCTGACCGTCCGGGAGCGCGACGCTCACCTCTTTGAGGACGTCGGTCTTACCATAGGCGAGGGTCAGCGCGTCAGTGCGCAATCGAGAGGTCATTGACGGCCTTTCCGAATTTGAGCGAGCAGCACGACGAGCAGCACCGGCGCCCCGATGAGGGCAGTGAAAACGCCCGCTGGCAGGATGATGATGCCTGGGAGTGCCTGCGTTGCGGCGTCGGCGGCAAGTGTAACCAGCGCGCCAACGAGTGCTGCCGTGAAAAGTGTGGGCCTCGGGCGGCCATTGAGACCGTGCGCGATGGGCCCGGCGACAAAAGCAACAAAGGGAAGCGGCCCGGCAGTGGCCACGCAGAGCGCCACCAGGGCGATTGCAAGAAGAAGTGTGATAAGCCGCGTGCGATCAACCGCGATGCCGAGACCCGTCGCCACGGGCGCATCCATTGAGACGCGGGCAAGCGCGAATTGCTGGACTAGCGCCAAGGGGGTTAGAAGCACGAGACCGCCCCAGATAAGGGCAGCATCATTCCACGAACGCGCGCTCAAGGTTCCCACAAGCCACTTCACGAGCTCTGAGGCGCGTGTGGCATCTAGACGGGTCATCAAAAGGTCAGTCACGACAGAGAGCGTGAGCGTCACACCAATCCCCATGATAATCAGGGCCCCCGGCCGCACCCCGCCCTTCCAGGCGAGGGCTAAGATCAGCGCCGCGGCGGCGATGCCGCCTAAAAGCGCGCCAGGGAGCACAAAGGTGGACGCCCCGGTCAGGGCCACGGTGAGGACTGCGCCGCTCGCAGCGCCCGCCGAGAACCCGATGATGTCCGGCGACGCCAGTGGATTTCTGAGCAGGGTCTGTACGAGTTCCCCGGCGATACCAAAAGCAAGGCCCACGCCAAGCGCGGTCATCAGACGCGGCAGTCGATGTTCAAGCACGACCATATGCGTAATCGCGTCTGCCTCGCCGCGTAGCGCCGCGGATATGTCGCTCAGCGTAATCGGATACGTGCCGCCGAGCAGCTGCGATAGAACAGCGAGGGCGACGAGCGCGAGGAGCCCCGCATTCACGATCAGCAACCGCCAAGGGTACTGAGCGGATAGGCCTGCGAGGCGAAGCGTTGCCGCTGTCATAGCGCCACCTCTCGGCGGCGGTAGACAAAGGCAATAAGCGCGGGGCCACCGATGAGCGCCATCATGGCGCCGGCCTCCACCTCCTGCCCGGGTAGAATTACCCGACCGAGCGTATCCGCCGCGAGCGCCAGCGCCGCGCCTGTTGCGAGCGAGCCCAACGCCAAAAGGCGCGTGTCAGAGCGCGCCAAAGGCCGCACGAGATGCGGCACGAGCAGACCAATAAAGGCGATGGGCCCGGCCATGGAAACCGTGGCACCGCACAGGAGCACGATGGCGAGGGCAGAGACAAGCCGGACGACCCCAATCCGAACGCCGAGAGCGCGGGCGGTATCGTCGCCCAAGGCGAGCGGGCCTAGCATCTTCGCCGCTATGGCGGCAAAAACGAGACCCGCGGCGAAGAGCGGCGCAAGGGCGGCGATCTGAGCAAACTCAATGCCTTGGAAGCCCCCTAGGACCCAGAAACGATAGACATCGAGCGTCTGGCGCGCAGCAATGAGAAGCGCCCAGGACAGCGCCAGGAAGAGCGCGCTGAGAGCGGCGCCAGCGAGGACAAGGCGGATCGGGTCCGGCCCCCGCCGTCCCGCGGCGCCACCGAGCAGGAGAACGAGAACCGCCGCCACAGCCGCCCCGATGATTGCAGGGACAGCGAGGGCGCCTGGCGCCACGAGGCCCAAACCCCAAATCCCGAGCACAACGCCAAAGGAGGCCCCCCCATTGATCCCGAGCAGGCCGGGATCGGCCAACGGATTGCGCGTCATCGTCTGCATGAGCGCCCCGGCAAGCCCTAGCGCCCCCCCGCCGAGGAGCGCGGCGAGGGCGCGCGGCAACCTCAGCTCGCGGATCACCACATGGTCGGCATTCTGAGGGTCAAAGGCAAAGAACGCCTCAGGAATGGCGGACGCCGGAACGGCCCGGACCCCAAGGGTCAGCGAGATTGCAAGCGCCGCAAGCGCGGCAAACACAGCTAACGCGAGCACACGGGTCATTCCGGCAAAATCCCGATATCAGCCGCGCTCTCCACGACGGTTGAGGGATCGCCATCAATGGCGGCCGCGATCATCGGCTCCACACGATCAAGGGCATAGTGGAGAGCCAGCGGGCTTGAATGGCTGATGGCAGCCGTGAGGTCATTGTCAAAATACACCTCGCGGCCCTCGCGGTAGGCGGAAAGCGTCGGCCGCAAAGGAACGGCCTTAATCAAATCACCTGCCGATGGCGCATGGAGCCAGACGAGAAGATCGGTATCGATAGGGGTCAGATCTTCCATCGACGGACGCACGTAGAACGCGTTTGCCCCTGCAAGGGCATCGATCGCTGCGGGGACTTGGAACCCCAGGTCCTCCAGAAACCGCCCCCGCAGATCGAGGCTTTTATAGGCGCCCATATTGCCGGGCCAGACGGTCACGGCGGTCTTACCCTGCCAGTCCGGATAGACGGATCGCAGGGCCGCAAAGCGCGCCTCCAAGGCTCTGATCCCCGCCTCAGCGGTCGCTTCTTTCCCGAGCGCAAGCCCGAGTTGGCGCGTCATGACCTGCCAGGACGAGGAGAAATCCGTTTCGCCCCGTGCTGGCGGTAGCGTCGGCGCAATTCTCGAAAGAAGCCGGTACTCAGTTTCGGTGATCCCGGACCATTGCGCGGTGATCAGGTCAGGCTCGAGAAGCGCGATCGCCTCCACATCGATCTGGCCGTAGATCACATCTGGCTCGGCATCGCCCAGCGCCTCAACGGCCCAGGACCATACCCCAAACGGGCCGTCGCCGTACCAAAACCGTAACGCCACCGGTTTAACGCCAAGGCCCAAGAGAAAGTCATGGCCGATAAAGGAGAGCGATACGACCCGCTCGGGCGACCCTTCCACGGTCGTTGTCCCCCAACGGTGTTCAATCACCCTGGGTTCTGCGGTCGCCCAGAGCGGCGTGCAAAAAAGAAGAGCAAAGATGACGGAAACGCGCATCGCCTACCGCATGTTTTGTGTGGAATTCCGGCTAGCAGCGCGAGGGAGGGTCGGCCTGCGGGCGCACACCATATGGCGCGACAATTTTGGAATGACCAGAGCCCCTGCCCTTGACCGAACGGCAAGGTTGCCTCACGGCGCGTCTTCCAGTCATGCAAGCTCTAGTGGATCAACTCGGGCGCGTTCGTGACGGTCCGGTTTTCAGCCTTTCTGCGTCAGTCGCGCGTGCTTTGGAGGCAGTGCAACACTTTTCACTTCTCGTGGTTGGGCCAGCCTTTGCGTCTTGGCCGGTATCGCGATCATCGACGGGTAGCCGCCCGTAGAGTTCAGGGTAACGTTGCCTTTCTACGCGCAGTAGCAGTGGGGAGGACTATTTCCTCGGCGGTGGGCGGGACACTTATGGCGTTAGGGCCGGCCGACTAATCCTCGCCGGAGCAGTTGTGTCCTTGAGCCTAAAAGCGCTCGCGACAGCAACTTGGCTTTGCAGACTAGCCATTTTGGCGGTGCGAGAGAAATGACGAGCAGCATCATTTGAGGACAGGCCCTACAGCTCGCATTTTCTCTTTTGATCCCTTTGCAGCCGGGAAAAAGCGATTGGCTCCTTGGCGACAGGCCCTCCGCCACCGACGTTTTCACAAACGCAAAAGGCTTCGAGCGCGCATTGCGGGGTGGATGAAATGCAATACCACTGCTCGATATGAGGCGCGCGCAATCACTCGACACAAATGTATAGAGATCACGTTCGACAGGCTGAATGCCTGGAGGCGCACGACAACCCGCTACGAAGCGCTTCCAAAGGTCTTTATTTCCACCAGCGCATTGGCCTCGCCCGTCACCTACTGGTTGCGCGGCTCGAGGCTATACCAGCCAATGCAGCAAAACGAATAGACGACCGCATTTGTCTTCCAGTTCAGGTCCCAAGAATGGACAGTGCTTCGGTAAGAACTGCCTCTGAGTTTGTGTCGTGCATTAGCATGTGGCTGTTGCCCGGGCCCAACACCTCGGGGCCGATCGAGCGGCATTTAGGCGCCTGAGCCAGCTTCAACCAGTCTGCACAGCGAGCGCGCCAGACCGGGGCAATGTCCAGGAAGTCACCCATGACGAAACCGACCGGCGTTGCACCCAGGGCTTCGGGGTCGCTTGGATAACCCGAAGGCTCGAGGGCTATTATCGAGGCGAAAACCTCGGGCGCTTGCTCGAAAGCATCAAAGGTGACCTCGCCACCTTGGCTGTGGCAGACCACATGTGCGCGGCCGACGCGCTCTAAGACGCCTAGCAGCACCCGGGTCTGCATAGCTGTCGTGGACAGCCATCGGGGTACAAAGCTTCGGGCAAAGGCGTCGAAATCTGCCGCCGGAAAAAGCTGGCCGCTAAACGTGGTGCGGGACGCAAACCCCTCTGCGGGACCGAACCGAAAGAGTGTCCAAGCTTCCTCCAAAGAACGCAAAAGCGGCGGGTCGTCCCAAAGACCAGGTGCAAACCCCGCGCGCCCGCGCTCAACATTATCAATCACATGCACCTCGAAGCCACGCCGCAACAGACCTTGCAGCCAACCGGGGCGACCATCGGGCGTCGTCTCCCAACAGCTGCCCGAAAGGCCGCCGCCGTGGACAAGCACCATCGGCGGCTCGGAGTTTCGATCCTCCGGAACGAAATACTGCACATAGCCATGCTCGACCGCAAAATGTCCGCGTGGATCGACCTCGTGACGCGCCGTCCGAGTAAAATTTACAGTAAAGGGCTTGCCCTCACTCTCGTGATGCACGCGGCCCCCAACAGTGTAAGAGCCGAATTCGCGCAATCGGTAGCTCACCACAGCACGCGCGAGGCAATGACGCCCTCACGCCCGAAGGCGTCCGCGCAATTTCGGCTGCGCTGCGCCATGAGGCCCGGATTCTCTTCGGATGTCGCCGCCGCGTCGATCACGCCCGGCAAAAGGGCTCCCTCGTTTAGGAGATCAAGCCGCTTGAGATCGCCGGCCCCCTGGGCAAGCGCGGGCTTTGCGCCTCCGATCAAGATCGCCGTCGAGCGCGTCCGCGGAACAAAGGGATGCCGCGAGACGCAGCGGATATGAAGCGTCTCGGCAGCCTTTGACCGCCCACCGTGGTTGACGATATCCACCTCGGCGCTCCGCTGTTGAGCAACGATATTGTGGTTCGCACGGGGCATATGGGTTTCAAGCGCCACTGAGTCCTCCAACCGGCCAGTCTCTGCTGCCTCCAGCATCGCTGGAAGATTTTCCGGGCACGGCGGCGGACCTACAGGGCTGGTCAATGTCGCGTCTGCGCTCAACTGCATGGCCTTGCATCCTTCGTCTTCAGAGCGCCCCGCCGCAGGCAAGCGGCGAGGCAGGGAGGATTAGGGGCAGATCACTGGAGATCGCTAAGCGCTTGGTACTCGTTGTAGGCTTCCGCGTAAGCGCGGTAGCTATCGATAACCCGGCGGAACATCTCGTCCTGCGCTGACTTCTCGGCGTAGACCTCATCTGCGGCGGCACGCAGGGCGTCCATCACGGTGTCGGGAAAGCGTTGAACATTCACGCCATTGGCGCGAAATTCCTCCAGAACCGCACTTTGAGCACCGCCAGCAATACCCATGGCGTAGAGGCTCGCGTCATTGCAAGCGACCTCTATGGCGGTGCGGTGGTTGTCCGACAACGCATCCCAACGGTCTTTGTTCATGTAGAACTCAATAAAACCCGCGGGCTGATGCCAACCAGGAAAGTAATAGTTCTTGGCGACCTGATCAAAGCCAAGAAGTCTGTCCACAAGGGGGAAGCTCAGCTCTGTCGCGTCGAGCCGCCCGGTTTCAAGCGAAGTCGAAATCTCACCGGTAGGCAGAGACATCGCATTCGCGCCGAGCTTGGCAAGGATGTCACCGCCCAAGCCCCCTATGCGGATGTTGAGCCCCTGTAGATCCTCGGGGCTATTGATCTCAGAGGTGTACCAGCCGCCTGCCTCTGACATGATAACACCACAGGCCATCGGGACGAGATTGTAGGGCTCATAAAGCTCCCGCCAGAGCTCAAGACCTCCCCCATGGTTGAGCCAGCTAATGTAGGACAGAGGGTCACCTCCGAAGGGCACCGAACCAAAAAGCGCGGCAGCTGCTTCCTTGCCGCTGGCGTAAGCCGCAAAAGAAAAGCCTGCGTCGATCGCGCCAACGCTGACATTGTCAAAGATCTCAAATGGCGGCGACATCTCTCCAGCCAGTAGATAATCAATCTCAACCTCTCCCCCAGTAAGCGCAGCCACATTCGCCGCAAAGCGTTGCGCTGTCGGATCAAGCACCGGCAGCGCGCCAAACGCGCTTTGCATGGTCAATTCCTGCGCCATGGCGCCATTTGCGAGCAGGGCCAGCGCCGCGGCCATTGCAGTCTTTCTCATGAGGATCCTCCCTTTCATTATGTGAACCCGGTAATCAGCCCGGGGAATAAGATCAGCAGCACCAGCACGGTCACCTGAAGCAAAATGAAGGGTAGGACACCGCGATAGATCTCTGGGGTGCTGAGCGCGTCGCCCGCCGCGCCACGCAAATAAAACAGCGAAAAGCCGAAGGGCGGAGTTAAGAAACTCGTTTGCAAGTTCACGGCAACAAGGATCCCGAACCAAATCAATAGCTCTTGCCCGGCGAGCCCATTGCCAAAGTCGAGCGCCACCACAATTGGCGCGAAAATCGGTATCAGGATCAGAGTGATTTCCAGCCAGTCGAGCACAAAACCAAGAAGAAAGATCGCGGCCATGACTACTGCGAGCACGGTGAAAGGCTCGGTGCCGAAGGCCGTGATACCGGTCTCGACCAGGTCATCACCGCCCACGCCTTTGAACACGGCAGAAAAGCAGGTTGCGCCGATCATCACAAAAAGCACAAGCGAGGTAGTGACGACCGTCTGCCGCGCGGCTTGCATCAGCTTGGTCACACTGAACTTGCCGTAGAGGATGGTGATAAGCAGCGCGCCAAAGGCGCCGAGCCCGCTGGCCTCGGTTGGCGTCGCGAGCCCCGCGATGATTGAGCCAAGAACGGAGACGACGAGCACAAGCAACGGGCCAAGGTCAAAGATCAGCCGGGGAAGCGACATCTGATTGGTCTTGGCCAATCCAGGCAGCCCCCTCGCGCGCCAGGCGACGAACACGCCATACACCGCGACCAGCAAAAGCCCCGGCCCGATGGCGCCCGCGAACATGTCGGGCACGGGCGTCTGTAACTGGTCACCCAAGACGATTAGCATGACCGACGGCGGGATCAGGATCGCGAGGGTGCCCGAAGAGGCAACAAGCCCCGCGGCTGTAGGCTTGTCATAGCCTGCCTCCTGCAGGCGAGGCAGCGCTAGCAGTGCAAGCAAAACCACCGATGCACCGACAATCCCGGAGGAGGCAGCAAGAAGGATGCCGATTACAAGAACCGAGACACCCATGCCCGCCGCGCTTCCGCCAAAGGCCCGCTGCGCGGCGCGCAGTGACCGCTCCGCGACCCCAGAGGTTTCCAGGATCAGTCCCATGAAGATGAACATGGGGACAGCCACAAGCAGCCAGTTCGAAAGCACATTCGCGTAGATCCGGCTGACGAGCAGGTTGAAAAAGGCTGTCGGCAGGTCCGAGATCAGGATGAAAAGCGCCGCCGATCCGGCCAAAACCATGGCCACACGGTAGCCCGCAAGGATACCTGCCAGCGTCAACGCAGCCATTGCGAGGGGCAGCACGGCCTCGCTCATCTCGCTGCCCTAAAGATGCGGAAGGTCTCGACCAGCACCGCCAAAGCCAAGAGCCCCAACCCCAGAGGGAGCACAGCTTTGATCAGCCACAGATCGTTCAGACCCGCATTTCGTGAGCCCTCGTCTGAGGACCATGCGCGCATCATGAAGGACCACGCCGCTGGCAGAACAAGTGCGAAAAACGGTGCTGCGAAGATCAGGTTCCCACATAAATTGATCACCGCCTGCACGCGAAGGCTCTGACGTTGGTAGAGGAAGTCCACTCGCACGTGCCGATCCATCAGCCATACGAGTCCAGCCGGGAGAAGCCCGGAGATCACGAGAAGGTGCCACTGGAGGTCGAGCAAAGAATTCAGCGTGACCGCATTCCCCACCAGTGCGTAGGTTTCGTCAAAGGCGGCGACAGGGTTCACATCGAGCGCACTGCAGACCACCTGCAACACAATCGCCGACATCAGCACCATCAGGCAGACGCCCAGCAACCCAAGGACCAGGTCTTCAAAGCGCTGGCGCATTACTCCTCCCATTTCGCTCCACATGGAACAATATTCTTCCAACTGGAGCAATCACTTTCGCTGGGTTAGCGTCACCCCCATGAAATTGCTCGACATCCTGGACGCGACACCCTTCCCAATTGGATATCGAATAGCGTTTCTGACCAACTTTTGGCGGGAGCCAATCCTGCGGCACATGGAGCGCAAATTCGGGATCATCCGACCCGAGTTAACCGTTTTGATGTGCCTTAGCTTCCGTCGCAACGTGAACGCCCGCGACATCTGTGAGATTACCGAACAGCCCTCAAATACTGTCAGCCGCGCTGTGGCGTCGCTAGAGAAGAAGAACCTCATCACACGCACGCGCGACCGGGTCGATACGCGGCGGCAGGTCCTCAATATCACTGAGGCAGGTCAGGACATTCACGACCAGATCATCGCCCTCTTTGAGACGGCTGAGACGAAAATGCTTGCTGCGCTTAGTGATCAAGAGCAGCGCGACTTACACGCGCTTCTCGATAAACTGGCGCGCGACGTCGAATCCTGGAAGCTCTGAAGCAGAAGCTGAACCGCAGATGTTTAATGACCTCAAAGCCCGACTTGTGAGCGCCAAAGATCATTGATCCCCTGTTGGACAGCTATGATCGAGCAAACGCCTCCGTTGCTTACTGCGCCACCAGGAACGGAAGGCGAATATGCAACGCGCTTCACTGGCCTAGCTCCTCTTCCGTCCTCCCGTAGTCAGCCCCATACGCTCTTGCGAGACCCCCATGTGCATCCCAGGTGCATCTAAGACAACAGCAACACAACCCAAGCCACCCCTGCTGCCACGCCCGATAGAGCCACCGCCGCGCTGCCGGCATCTTTGGCGCGGCGGGCGAGGTCGCTTTGCTCGCTACTGATGAGGTCCACGGCGCGCTCGAGGGCGGTGTTCATCGCTTCCACTGCAAGGATAAGGACGCCCAGCGCCAGGATCAGCGCAAGCTCTGCGCCCTCCAAAAGCAAGAGGGCCAGCGTGGCGGAAACTGCATTGGCCCAGACCCAGCTGCGGAAAGAATGTTCATGGGCCCACGCATCGCGCAGGCCGGCCCAGCTCCACACGCAGCGCCAATAGAGGCGCCTCATGAAATACACCATTCGAATGTCCCTCCTCTCCCCGGCGGCGAGGCTAGGGGAAACGGCGCAGGCTGCCTAGCTGCGACGGTCTGGCAGGTGGGCGAATGCGCCGCCGCACCTATGTCTGAGCCATGACCAAAGTGCTTTATAACGACGAGTGCCCCGTCTGCTCTTTTGAGATCAATCACTACGCGGTCTATGCCCGGAAAAACGGGCTGCCGATCCGGTTTGATGACCTCAATGGGCCCGACCTGGCAGCCTGGGGAATTGATGCCGATACCGCGGCGAGACGCCTTTATGTCGAGCATGAGGGCGCGCTCTACGATGGCATCCCAGCCTTCATTGTGCTGTGGGATCAAATGCCTCGTTACCGGCTTTTAGGCCGCTTCGTGCGCCTGCCTGTGATCAAGCAAATATTTGAAATCACATATGATTACGCCCTCGCGCCGCTGATCTATCGGTGGCACTCGCGCCGTAAGAAACGGGCCCAGACTACGCATACGTAAACAATTTGTTGAATGCTCAACACGTGACGTTAACGATTTCCGTGTTAGCGTTGAAACATGGCGTATATGTACACACCCTCTGAGCGCCTCGCGGATGGAACGATGCACATCCTTGGCATCGCAGGGTCGATTGCGGCCACCACCCTCCTCATCATCTACGCCGCCAAAACGCAGTCCGGCCTCGATGTGGCCGCGGTGAGCATCTATGGCGGTTTCGCGATCCTCACGTTTGTGGTCTCGGCGCTCTATCATATGACACCGTGGAGCCGGATCAGACCGCTTCTCCAACGGATCGATCATGCCGCAATCTACCTCAAGATCGCGGGCACCTATACGCCGCTCGTCGTCATCCTTGGTTCCGTGTCTGCCTACATCCTTCTGGGGCTGATCTGGTCCATCGCGGTGATGTGCGCGGTGGGTAAACTTACCGAACGGCTCAAGCCGGGCATCGTCTCAACGGCTGTCTATGCGTCCCTCGGTTGGGCGAGCCTGCTGCTCATCTGGCCGCTGATGCAGGCGGTGCCCGTGGCCGCACTCTGGCTGATGCTAACCGGCGGTGTGGTCTACACGGTGGGCGCGTTCATCAACCACTGGGAAAGCCTGCGCTTTAACGTGGCGATCTGGCACGGCTTCGTGATTAGCGGCTCAGGCCTCTTCTTTGCCGCGATCGTGCTGTCATTGGCGGGGCAAGCCGCCTAACGGCTCTTACCTACATCCGTGCTGCTGTCTCCTGCACTGCCGCGATCCGCTGGGCATTGGGCGGGTGCGTCCCGAGGAACCGGTTGCCGGGGTCCGGGATACGCGTGAAGTAGGCGGCGCCCACCAGCGGATCATAGCCTGACCGCGCGGTCAGGATCGTGCCAAGGCGATCTGCTTCTAGCTCGAAATTCTTCGAATAGCTGCGCGCGCCGACAACCGCGCCAAGCCGCGCGGCTTCCTGGACGGCCTCATCGCTTCGGCCAAAGGCAGTCGCCAAGGCCCCAAGAGAAACGGCCCCCAGGCTCGCATTCTGCTGCTGGCGCGCAAGGTGGCCGGCGATGTGGTGCGCTGCTTCGTGACCCAGCACAAACGCCAGCTCATCGGCGTTGCGGACATCCTTCACCAGCGTCTCTGTGAACCCGAGGATCGGACGCCCGTTCTCATCGAGCGTCTGGAATGCATTCGGCTGCAGCCTGGGATCAGTATAGAGCCTTATGTCGAAATCGCAGTTCAGCCGGGGCGCCCGGCGGCGGCATTCGCGCTCCAGCACCGGCTCCATCTGCACGATGATCCGGCGAAAGCTCGCGCGGTTCTGCGGTTGGCTCGGCCCCTGGCGGATCTGGAACTGACTGGGAACAGAGGCGCTTCGAACCGTCGGCGGCTCTTGGACCTGGACGGGCGCATCACAGGCCGCGAGGCCAACAAAGGCCACAACGGCAAAGAGCTTGGACA
This sequence comes from Pseudomonadota bacterium, assembly GCA_039190145.1. Taxonomy (GTDB): domain Bacteria; phylum Pseudomonadota; class Alphaproteobacteria; order Rhodobacterales; family Rhodobacteraceae; genus Shimia_B. Next base: position 16,590 of record JBCCYG010000009.1, read on the forward strand.
GGGCGGAACATCTAAACATGGCCCCAGCATAGACACCCCAGCGCGTACCGCCAGCCCCCTCACGATGGCAAAGCCGTGATCATGTGGCGCAGGGCCGGGCGCGAGCAGCTTCCCGCTTGCACCGCCGCGCCCGTGCGTTAGGCTCGGCCTATGTTCACCGTAGAGCACGATTTTGACGCCACCGTGGTCACCCTCGTCGATGAGGGAGAGACGAAACTCCAAGAAGACGTCACGCTCCAGGCCTTTGAGGATTGCGTGACTGTCGAACAGCTCGACCCGCGCACGGACCGCGTGCAAAAGATCACCCTTTCGCTGGGCCAGGTCCGTGACCTTGCCGCGGCGCTGAACGCGCCCGAGGGCATCTACCGGCGGGACCCGTGACCCCCTCATGACCACGCAATGACCACGGGCTTTTACTGTGACGAACGCTGTTTCTGGGCCTCGGGCGGCAATTACGCCTTCATGGCGCCTGTGGGCGGGCTGGTGCAGCCGATGGCGGCGGGCGGGCTCCCGGAAAGCCCGGAAACCAAGCGCCGCTTCAAGAACCTCGTCGACGTAACCGGCATGGCCGCTCATCTCGCCATAGCCTCTGCCGAGGCGGCGACGGAAGATGACCTCCGCCGCGTCCACACACCCGCTTACCTGAAAGAATTCAAAGAGGCCTCCGATGCGGGTGGTGGCGAGCTCGGGCTCCGCGCGCCCTTCGGCCCCGGCGGCTACGAGCTCGCGCAGCTCTCCGCCGGCCTCGCCAAGCAGGCGCTCGCCGACACGCTCTCGGGCAAAGTGAGCCACGCCTACGCCCTCTCTCGCCCGCCCGGCCATCACTGCCTGCCGGACTTTCCCAATGGTTTTTGCCTGCTTGCGAACATCGCCATCGCGCTCGAGGCCGCCCGCGCGCAGGATCCAGACCTCAAAGCCGCCGTGCTCGATTGGGACGTGCACCACGGCAACGGCACCGAGGCGATCTACAAAAACCGCGACGACACGCTCACGATCTCGATCCATCAGGAGCGGAACTACCCGCTCGATACAGGCCAGGCGGAAACCGACGCCCGCGCCAATATCAACATCCCGCTGCCGCCCGGGGCAGGCCATGCCAGCTATCTGGAAACGATGGACAAAATCGTGCTGCCGGCGCTCCATCGCTTTAAGCCAGACATCATCATCGTCGCTTGCGGCTTTGACGCGGCGGCCTTCGATCCGCTCTCACGCATGCTGGCCACGGCGGAAACCTTCCAAGCGCTGACGGAGATGACCAAGGAAGCCGCCGCCGCGCTTTGCCAAGGGCGCCTCACCCTCGTCCATGAGGGCGGCTATTCAGAAGCCTATGTGCCGTTCTGCGGCCATGCCACGCTCGAGGCGCTTACCCCAGGTGCTCCCCACGCGGCGGACCCGTTCGCCGAGACACTCAAGAAACGCCAGCCCGCCCCGCGGTTTGAGACTTTCGTCAGCGGCTGGATCGACGACCTCGCCGCCTATCACGGCACCCGCTAGCCCTTCCCATTCCCGCGCCCGCGCCTTACCTGGGGCCAAGGAGCAAGCCTGCGCGCCAGCCTGACACGACGTGCACTTGGAGAGATCAGATGGCAAAGATGACCCCCGCCCAGGACTTTATGATGACGCGCCGCTCACGGCCGCTCCGGACGTTGAGCCAGCCTGCGCCAGACAAAGACGCGGTCGACGTGCTCCTGCGCATCGCATCGCGCGTGCCCGATCACGGAAAGCTCGAGCCCTGGCGCTTTGTGGTGCTCGAAGAGCCCGCCTTGAAGCGCATCGCGGCCATGGCCCCGCCCCATATCGAGCGCATCGACGCGCCTTCGCTTGCCGCAAGCCAATATGCTGACAGCCCGTTTGCCATCGTGGTGCTGGAAAGCCCCCGCCTCGACAGCAAAATCCCCCGGATCGAGCAGACTTATTCTGCCGCCGCCGTCTGCATGCAGCTCGTCAATGCGGCCCTGGCTGGCGGCTGGGGGGTGAATTGGCTCTCAGGCGCGCTCAGCCACGATGCCGAATTCGCCGAAGAAGCCTTTGGCGCCCTACCCCATGAGCGCGTGGCAGGCGTGATCCATATCGGGACCTGTGAGGCCGTGCCTTCCGACCGCCCCCGACCTGACCTCGATGCAAAAACGACCTGGATGTCCGCGTGATCCCCCAATGATCCTCGAAGCTTTCATGAAGGCGTTAGCCCAGATGACCGACCCGCGCTTTCGCGGGGTGCTCTGGCGCGGCATCGGGCTCACCGTCGCGCTCCTCGTGGCGGCCTATGCTGGGCTGCTCTGGCTCATCGAATGGGCCACACAAGAGCCGATCACGCTCCCCTGGGTGGGAGAGGTGACCTGGATCGGAGACCTATTGAGCTTTGGCTCGATCTTCCTGATGCTCTTCGTCTCCATCTTTTTGATGATCCCGGTGGCCTCCGCCATTACCTCGCTTTTTCTCGAGGAAGTGGCAGGCGCCGTGGAAGACAAGCACTACCCCAACGTGCCCTCTGGCGCGCGCACCGCGTTTTGGGAGGGACTGCGCGACACGGTGAACTTCCTCGGCGTGCTCCTGGCCGCCAATATCTTTGCGTTGATCCTTTATGCCCTTTTCCCGCCCGCCGCGCCGGTGATCTTCATCGCGCTTAATGGCTACTTGCTGGGTCGCGAATACTTTACCATCGCAGCTATGCGCCATCTGGGCCGCGCGGGGGCCAAGGCGCTGCGCAAGGAAAACTCGGGGCTGATCTGGCTGGCGGGCTGCCTCATGGCGATCCCGCTTACCTTCCCGATCCTGAACCTCGTGATCCCGATCCTCGGGGCCGCGACGTTCACGCATCTCTACCACCAGCTCAACCGCGCATGACGCGGTCCTTTAGCTTCACCTATGCCATATGCCGCACGCCGTGTGCCTCCGCTGTGGACGGGCTGCGCGCCGTAGATACCGGGGCGCCCGATCTCGCCACCTTCCGCGCGCACCATGACGATTACGTCGCCGCCTTGCGTGCCACGGGGGCAGAGGTCACCGTGCTCGACGCGCTCGAGGAATTCCCTGACAGCGTGTTTGTAGAGGACGCGGCGCTCTGCCTGCCCGAAGGTGCCATTGCCATGCGCCCCGGCGCGCCGTCCCGCCTAGGCGAGGCCGAGGCAATCATCCCCGCGCTCAAAGCCGCCTATGGCGACGTGAAACGCATTGAGGGCCCGGGCCATATCGAAGGTGGCGACATCCTCGTAACAGAGCGCGAAATCCTCGTCGGCAAATCCGCCCGCACCGATGCCGAAGGCGTGGCCGAGTTGAGGGAGATCGTCTCCGCCTGGGGCTACACCCTGCGCGAGCTGCAAACGCCCCCTGACGTGCTCCACTTCAAAACCGATTGCAGCCTCCTCGACGCGGACACGATCCTGAGCACCAAGCGGCTCAACGCCGCGGGCTGTTTTGAGGGCTACCGCGTCCTCCACACCGCAGAGGGCGAAGAAGCCGCCGCCAACACGATCCGCTTTAACGATGTGGTGCTCATGCCCGCGGGTTTCCCGAAAACGGCACAGACGCTTCGCGACGCGGGCTTTGACGTCAAAGAGATCGGCAATTCCGAGGCCGCCAAACTCGACGGCGGTATGTCCTGCCTGTCGCTCCGGTTCAGCCCGCCAGCGTAACCTCGGCACGAGAGCCAATCCCCTTACCCTGCCCGCTTCGCCTGTCTCTTGGGCAGGACCTCGCAATAGACCTGCGACCTTTTCGTCGCCCTTAAGTTTGCGCTAACGCAACTTCAGAACCAGGCCGCCGAGCCGCTCCATCTGGCCGCCGCAGCTTAAGCCTCGAAAATCCAAAGAGGAATTTCCAAAGTCCGTGGAAAGCTCACGATCCGACGGAAATTGGCAGGAGCACGTCAAACGACAGCGAGGCGCAGGAATGTCGTCGTCGTGTGACAACATGTCGTTTGAGGGCCAAAAATTGCTTACTTAACCTAAGGTCATTAGCCGCAAAAAGGAATTCTTGCCCCTTCTTCAGGCCAATTTCGGTCCCGGTCGTCACAAAGGAACTGTTCCCATGACCTCAACCGATGCTTCCCCCCAAGCTGCGTCCAGTGGCCGCTTGACCTTCCACCTCCTCCAGGGCGTGCTCGCCTTTGTCTTCGTGGCTGCCGGCGCGGCTAATCTCTTGGGCATGATGAATGCCGATCTGACGCGGCTCGGCTTCCCCGACTATTTCAATCTCATCATCGGCATCGCCTACCTGACAGCGGTCGTGTGCATCTATCAGACCAAATTTACCTTCCTACAGGACTGGGCCTATGCCGAGATGACGATCTCGCTCATCGGGGCAGCTGGAAGTCACGTCTTGGCTGGCGACCCGATCTCGAACGCGGTGCCTGCCATCCTCCTCCAGATCCTTTTGATCTTTGCCTACGTCAAACGCGCCAAACGTCTGACCACCGAAGACTGAGAGGAAAGAAATCATGGCCCTGCCCGCAAAAGTCGCCGCAACGTTTCTCTGTCTTGTGGGCGTGCTCGCCCCCGCGTCAGCCCTGGCCGAGGAGGCAGAAGTAGAAGTGCGAGATGTCTTCTATGCCTCGATCGAGCTTTGGGAGGATTACCTGCTCGCAGCCGACAATCTCGAAGAGGTTCTGTGGAATAATTCGAGCTTTGATGAAGTCGAAACCTGGCAAATCTGGCTGCACAACTCGCTCGCGAGCGAGGCCGAGAGCTTTGAGGCGCTCGCCCAGCACAAGCTCCTCGCCCTCGGCCAGACGGAGGACGAGATCCGCGCGCTCTACCGCCTCGATCCGCGGGTCTATTCGGAGGCCGAGCTCACGCTATTCCGTGTGGCGCAACGCGCGGGCTCGCTTCCTGTGCGGACCAATTCCAACGACATTGCCAACCTCAGGCTCTTCTACGACGAGCGTGAGATCGTCGATGTGATGATCCTAAGCGGCTACGGCGCGATGATCAGTATGCTCTACGGCACCGGCTACGTCGCCGATAACGCGCTCCTTCTCGACCCGGCCATCCCGAATACAAAGCCCGACCTCAACGCGCTTTCGCAAGTGAAGCAAGAGACAGCCAGCGGCTTTGAGAAGCGACAGTTCCTGGAATCTCCGATCCTGTCGCCCAGTCTCTCGATGCCCTATCTCGAAATGGATTGGCTTATGTTCAACGATCACGCCTTTCTCGTGGGGCAGGCTTGGGAATTCTTCATGATCGGGATGCGCGCCTCGGATTGTAAGCACTGCCAAACCCATGCCGCCCTCGGGATGCAGTATTTCAGCCGCGAGCACAGCCGCATTCAGGCGCTTTATCTCTATGGGGAGGACCCAACGCCGTTTACGCCCAAGGAGCGCGCGGCCTTCGATTACATGCGCGCCGCCGTACAGCTCCCCTCTGCCGTGACCCCTGCGATCATCGCAGAGATGGAAAGGTATTACACAGACTTTGAAATCGACCACATTATCGGAATGGGGGCCGTGATCGCATTTTTGTCGAATTACATGCAGACCACGGCCGTAGTGACCGACCAGGAGAGCGTCGATTTTGCTAATCTCGTACTCGCCCCCGTCGGCTGGCATCTCGGCCGCCACGCGGGCTGGCCCGAAGAACAGCGCGCCATGCATCCCACGACGCTCTTCCGCCTCACGCCGGGGGAGGACGCGATTGCCAAGAACTTCATGTTCTACCGCAACGCCTATTGGCCCGTGCTCATAGGCTACTGGACCGATCGGCTCGGCCCGGTCGTCTTCTTCGTGATCGTGCAAATCCTCTTGGCCGTCTTCTTCCTCTTTAGGATGCCAAGATCATTCTCTGTCAGACAGATGGGAAGCTAAGCGGGGGGCTCAGAGGTCCGGCGTCGACATCCGGTTGAACCAGTCGATATCGCGCACCGAGATCCAGCCCGACAGGATCACGCCCGCGATGATGGCCCAGAGGACAAAGGCGATGCCCGTAGTGATCAGGAAGCGTTTCTTGAGCTGCGGGTTCGTCGGGCTTCCCGCGTGGGTGCCCGGCACGATTTCCCCCACATCGCCCTGGGTCTCCAGCCGTATGGGCAGCACGCAGAGCAGCGTCAGGAACCAGATGACGGCGTAGAGGACGATGGCGGAGGTGATACCCATGATCAGCCCTTTCGAGTGTTACGCGGCCGGGATGCCTCCGGCGGGAGTATTTGGGGAAAGATGAAGCTCAGACCTGTTCGAGTTCAACCAGCGTGCCCTGAAAATCCTTTGGGTGAAGGAAGAGCACGGGCTTACCATGGGCGCCGATCTTGGGCTCGCCGTTTCCCAGGACGCGCGCGCCTTCGGTTTTGAGATGGTCCCGCGCGGCCAGAATGTCATCCACCTCATAGCAGACATGGTGGATGCCACCCGACGGGTTTTTGTCGAGAAACCCTTGGATCGGAGAGCCCTCGCCCAGCGGATAAAGCAGCTCAATCTTGGTATTCGGCAACTCGATAAAGATCACCGTGACGCCGTGATCGGGCTCATCCTGCGGATCGCCCACATTGGCCCCCAGCATCGTGCGATACTGAGCGGCAGCGGCGTCGAGGTCAGGCACGGCGATTGCCACGTGGTTGAGGCGTCCGATCATGAGTCTTCCTTTAGTTGTCTTTGGCGAGCGGCGTTAACGCCTCGTTAGCTTAGATGCCGTTTTATGGGCAGACGACAGGGAGGGCCAGATGGACAGCCTCGATCAACTCATGAAAGCGCAACCACCCACGGCACTCCGCCCGCTTTTGGGTCAAACAATACTCGCCGTGGAGGATAGCCGTTTTGCCTGCGAGGCCGTGCGCCTGCTTTGCCTCAAATCCGGCGCCAGGATCAGGCGGGCAGATTCGCTCACCTCAGCCAGGCGTCACTTGGGGGTCTACCGCCCCTCGGTGCTGCTGGTCGATATGGGCCTGCCCGATGGGTCGGGCCGCGATCTTATCTTTGAGATCGCCCGCACCTCCCCGCGGCCGGTGATCCTCGCAACTTCCGGCGATGATGCAGCCCGCGACGCGGCACTCAATGCAGGGGCCGAAGGTTTCCTGCCCAAACCGATCACCAGCATCGCGTCATTTCAGGCAGAAATCCTCAAGCACCTGCCCCCTGACCGCCAGCCCAAGGGCCCGCGCCCGCTCACGAGCGAGGTCGTGGCCCCCGATGAGATCGCCTATCAAGATGACCTCGCCCACGCGCAGGAAGCGCTCGCTGCCGGCGAGGCAGAATACGGCGCGCAATTCACCGCCAGCCTTGCCCGCTGCGGCGGCGATGAAGCGCTCTTGAGGCAGGCTGAGAAACTCCGCTGGTCCCCCGAAAGCGATGAAGAGCTCGGGACACTGGTCACCATGCTGGGCGAACGCTTGGGCGAACGAATGGCCGTCTAGCGCAGAAGGCCCCTAAAGCGCAGGGTCGCTCGACACCCGGACAAGGCGCGTAAGCGCGCTCAGCCGCTCTTTCTGCGCCCCGCTCGCGTCGAAATTCGCCTTCGACAGCCAGATGTCATAGGCCTCCGACAGCGCCGGCCAATCCTGATCCGTCACGGCAAACCAGGCGGTGTCGCGGTTGCGGCCCTTCACGACCATATGCTGGCGAAAGACCCCCTCATAGGAAAAGCCAAGCCGCTGCGCCGCACGGCGCGATGGCAAGTTGCGGGCATCACATTTCCACTCGTAGCGCCGATAGCCCTGGGCAAAGGCCCAGCGCATCATCAAAATCATCGCCTCACTCGCCGCAGGTGTCCTCTGAAGGGCAGGAGAAAAAGTAATGCCGCCCACTTCGATCACGCCCTGATCCGGCACGATCCTGAGATAGGCCGCCTTGCCAAGGCATATCCCATCCAAGCCGCAAATCGCGTAATAGACCCAGGCTGGGTCTGACGTCAGCGCAGCCATCTGCCTATGAAACGCAGCCGCCGAGCTAAACGGCCCCCACGGCATGTACTCCCAGACGTCATCACGCCCCGCGCAAGCGTCATAGAGCTGCGCCGCATGGGCCTCGGCGCGGAAAGGCGCCAACCGCACAAAACGCCCCTCAAGCACCTCGCCCGAAGGCGCCACAGCACCGGCCCATTCACTGAGCTCACCTGGCAACGAAAAGCCCCCTCACGCTCATAGTTCAGACACAATCGACCCCTAGCTCTCCGCCCATCTGCTTTTGGGAGGACTTCATCATGCTTGCAAGGATTTCGACCCATCTCGGCGAAACACGCGTCTCCAACGCGGTTGATTGGCTCGTGCTGGGCGTGGGCGTGATCATGCTCACCACCGCCATTGTCGGCACCGTGGTGACACCTGCCATGGCGATCCAAGCCGAATCCGACCTCGCCAACGCCCGCGAAAGCGCAGCGCTCTAGAGCAAGAGTTGCGGATCGCTGCCGAGCTCCACGCCTGGCAAGATGAGCTGCTCGATATCCGACCTCGAGACCCCAAATTTCGCGCGCATGATCCAACCCGCATAGGCGCGGATGTCGCGCGTGGGCATCAGGTCGCGCCGCTGATAAAGATCCGCCTCGCTTAGGCCCGGCCAAGCACCATGGGCGCGACCGCCACGGATGGCACCCCCCGCCATGAACATCGCGCCGCCCGTACCATGATCTGTCCCGCGGGAGCCGTTTTCACGCGCCGTGCGCCCAAATTCGGTCATTACCAGCACCGCTGTTTGCTCCCAAACCGGCCCCAACCCTGCCTTGAGAAGCAGGATCGAGGTCGCCAGCTCTTCGAGCTTTCCGCGCAGATGACCCGCTTGCCGCGAATGCGTGTCCCAGCCGTTGATCGAAAAAGACGCGATGCGCGTGTCCCGTCGGAGCTGCTCGACAACAAAGCGCGCCACTTCCCCGGTAAGGCGGGTGCGCCCCGGCGCCTGGGCCATCATTCCCTCCATCATGGAGGTATCTTCCTCATCCATATCCGGCGCAGCCTCGATCCCCTCGAGGATGTCACCGGCCAAAAGGGAGGCCTCCCGAAAGAGTGGGTCTTCGTGGTAGACGAGCTCCAGAAGCCGTTCGGCCTGGGGTGACATCCGCAGTTGCGTGCGCGGAGACCATGTCGCATGGGGCCCGTCTCCAGCAAGGATGTGCATCCGGTCCCGCCCCACCGAAAATGCCGTGCGTGTCTCCACATCCGGGACCACCTGTAAGAGGCGGTTCAGCCAGCCATCCCGCGCGATCCGCGCGTCGCTGGGCGAGCCCGCCTCGAGCATGGCCTGGCCGTCAAAATGGCTGCGCTTGTCGCGATAAGGTGTGGAGGTGGCCGCCGCCACCGAAAGCTCGCCCGCGCGCCAGAGCGGTATCAAGGGCGCTAGCGCCGGGTGCAGCGCGAAAAAGCCGTTGAGATTATGCTCATCCGCTCCCTCTCCCACGAGCGTCGGGCGCAACTGGGCATAGTCCGGGTCCCCCAAGGGCCGCAGCGCGTCGAGCCCGTCCATGGCCCCGCGCAGGATGATCACCACGAGGCGACCGTCCCAGGGGGCCGAGGCCAGCGTGACCGGCGTCACCAGAGGGCTTGCCGCCGCCGAACAGCCGATGATCGCGCTCTGGAGAAACTGCCGCCTGTCCATGGTCACCGCCTCTGGAATGTGGGGGAGGCGAGGACGATGCCGACGCCCTCCGCCACCCGTTCTGCCGAACGCGCCGCAAAAGCCAACTCACCCGGCGGTTCATCACCTGCAATGACGCGCAAAAGGTCCCGCGGGTCCGGAAGCTCGTCCATGAGCTGCGAGGGCTCCCGCATGGCCCAGTTGATCCGCGCCGCCACGGCCTGCGGCGTCACCCAGGCCTCGTCTTCCTCCGGCCATCCGGAAGGATCAGGAGGTCGATGCCAGATCATCCCCATAGGCTGCATCGCAACTCGCAGCGACCTCTGGATCTCCCGGTCATCGAGCGCCAGCACGTCGTCGGGCGAAAAGTTCAGCGCGCGCAGGGCAGAGGTGACAAAGCACAGCGGCGATTTGACGTTGTCGCGCACCGGATTCCAGGAAGCGGGATGTTCAAGCATCGCTGCCACGAGCGCGCCGAGATCTCCGTCCGCCGCCGCGTAGCGTGCCGCCATATGCGACACGAGCGCGTCGTCGGGGCGGTCGGAGACAAAGTGGATGGCGAGCTTCCGCGCCAAATGCGCCGCCGTCGTCGGATGCACCGCCAAATCGGCCAACGCGGCATCGATTGCCGGCAACCCATCTGGTGCTCCCGGCCCGCCATAGAGCTGGCCCAAAACCTCTTCGGCCCCTGGCTCGGCCCAGCGCGGGCGAAAGGCAAAACCCTCCCCGCGCTTGACCGAAAGCCCGGTGAAGAGCTCTGCCAATTCGCGCACGTCGCGCTGCGTGTAGGGGCCCTCGACACCCAGCGTGTGCAGCTCCAACACCTCGCGCGCGAGGTTTTCGTTGAGCCCCAGCACCCGCCGCCGTTGCGCCGCCGCGGAGTTCTCCCCCACCGAACTCACCTGATCGAGATATAGCAGCATTACCGGATGGCGGATCACCGCGCTCAGCATCTCGGCGAAGGAGCCCATGATGTGCGGCCGGATCGCCTCGGCGACGAGGGACCCTACCCCATACTGATAAAGTTGGAGCCCCGTGGCAGAGAAATGATCGGTCCAGAACGCAACCAGACGCTCGGTAAAGGCAAACTGAAGCCCGGTCACGCGAACGAGCATATGGCGGAAATCCCGGATCTCCCGCGCGCGCAGCCCTCGTGAAATCGCACGCATCTGATCCCGCAGTTTCAGCTCCTCGTCTGTCCCCGCAACTTTCCGTGCCGCTTCCCGCAGCATCCGATGCTCGTGTTCGCGCGCCACGATCTCAGCCATTGTTAGGAACGGGTGAGAGCGCGCGAACGGGTCCGGGGCGGCCGCCTCGTCAAAAAGCTCGGACACCGAGCGCGGCAAGGCGTGGCGTGGCGACGGCCCAAGCCCAAAGCGGGTGACGGCAAGGAGCGGGTCAAACGTCACAGGGCTGGCGACCTCTCAGCGTGGCGATGGCGGTGGCGTTGGCCGCTATATAGCAACCCAAGTGTGGCTATTCGATAGCCTGGCCCGCGACACCCCGAGACACGTCGGCACAGCTTCGCTGACAGACGCGCGGTAGCACGCTAGAGTTGTGGTATTGCTTGAAGAATCTTCCAATGCCGCCCAGACGCCGCCCGACCCCGCGCCCGCGCCCACCGCGCGAAGACCCCGCCGAGGCCCAGATTGCCCGCATCAACGAGCTCACCCGCGTGGGCCGCACCAACTGGTTCGCGCTGCTCGCGTACCAGACCTTCGCTTTCATCACGATCCTGGGCGTGGAGGACGCCGACTTCTTCATCGACAGCCGCCAAACCCAGCTCCCGCTCA
>JBCCYG010000010.1:0-27557 GCA_039190145.1 Pseudomonadota bacterium
CAAAACGCGATCTGCGAGCCAATGGGAAAGCACACTGAGCGCAGCCTCTGTGCCTGCGGGGCGTCTCAGGTCCATCGACGAAATCCTCGCTGAAGAGCATATCGCGGTACGGGGCCTGACGAGCGAGATCGAAATCGAGGAGTATGATCGCCCGATCCACATTCCCACAATGACGTTCAAAGCAAATGGTCAGAACCAGGCCAATGCCAAGCGCCCCTCGCATCTTGGCGAAGACACCGAGGCAGTGCTGCGCGACGCGGGATTTGACGACGGCGAGTTAGACAGCCTGCGCACGGCCGGGGCCATCTGAGATGACCAAATCCAATCGGATGCGATCCGCAATTGAGAGGGCCAGCGATGGGTGACTTTTTGCTCTGGGAGCAGGACGGAGGTGTCCTGACCCTCACGATGAACCGGCCCGAAGAGCGCAATGCGCTCTCATCGCCAGACATCTTTGACGCCTTTGAAGATGCCTGTCGTCGGATCGCAGAAGACCTGAGCATCCGCGTGGTGATCCTGACAGGGGCCGGGCCAGCCTTCTGCGCGGGCGGCAACGTGAAACAGATGTACAATAAGGAAGGCATCGCCGCCGGCACGTCTGCGGATATCCGCGTCACCTACAAACAGGGTCTTCTCCGCCTACCGAGAGCGCTTTGGGAGCTTGAGGTGCCCATGATCGCGGCGGTCAACGGCCCGGCGGTAGGCGCGGGTTGCGATCTGGCCCTGATGGCGGACATGCGTATCGCCTCGGATACCGCTCTCTTTGCCGCCAGCTTCAACAAGCTCGGCATCGTCCCCGCCGATGGTGGGGCCTGGTTGCTCCCGCGCCTCGTCGGCCCGGCGAAGGCTGCCGAGCTTATCTTTACCGGCGACGCTGTCACAGCGCATGACGCGGTGGATATGGGTCTCATTTCTCGCGTCGTCCCGGCGGGTGATCTGATGACAGAAGCTCGTTCACTGGCCGAGCGCATCGCCAAAAACCCATCGCAGGCCGTGAGACTGTCCAAGCGCCTGCTGAGGGAGGCCGCGAGCAGTACGTTTTATGCGGCCTTGGAAATGTCTGCGGCGCTCCAATCCATCGCGCATCACACCGAGGATCATAACGAGGCAGTTGCGGCGTTCATCGAAAAACGAGCGCCTGTGTTCCAAGGTCGCTAGGGTCGCGCCGCATCCATCACTTCGCGCGAGGGTTGGCGACGTATTGCGAGGCGTCACACTAAACGCCCAAGCGCTCGCCATTAAAGGAAGAACGCAATTGCCGTTGCACCAGAGGCCGTCCTTGCCCCGCCCGCAAACCCAGCGATGAACTCAACGATTGCGCGCTCCGCTGCCGGTCCGTCACCATAGTCTAAAATCTTATCCTATCTCGGCCAACGGCATCGAGAGCCCGAATACGTAACCGGCCACGCATTGACCGGCTAACAGACGCGAAGTCGTTATGACATGGATAAAATCATAATCGGGCATCCAAGGGAGCCCGAAACTACTCGTCTCAATTGAGCCTAGCATGTCGTCATCCAGCACTAGATGAGTGAACTTCGCCTCAACAGCTGGATGCGCACTGCATCGTTTGAATTCTGGCGGGCAACCCGCTGAGATAGACGCAGTATTGATCAGCCGAGATGTCGCCGGGCAGCACCGCCCGCCCAAGAAGATCAAAGTTTGTGCGGATCATTGCGTTGGACGTCCAGGCGGCATCATTCTTCAAAGCAGCATCGTTGGTTAGTGTCAGGGCTCATAACCAGTAAATAACGATTGCAGCGAGGGCGATGGCTGAGAGGAAAACCGTCGGGCATCTGTCGTGGCGGGTCGCGACACGCCGCTAATCCTTCAGCCTGCCGAACATGATCTCGATCCGGTTTCGCCCTTTGTAACGGCGCTTGTCGTACTTTACTGACGTCTTGCGCTGCTTACGTCCGGGGATGCGTGCGTGTATCCCTTTGTCTTTCAACGCTTCTCTGAACCAATCTGCGTCATAGCTGCGATACCCGAGGAGCCAGTTAACACTGGGCAGGCCCCTGAGCAAAGCCCATGCCCCGATGTAGTCGCTAACCTGATCGGCGGTGACGAACAGGTTGAGCGGCCGCCTTTGGCTCTCGCAGATGGCATGCAGGTTTGTGTTCATGCCTTCCTTGGTGCGACCGATCAGACGTCCACGCCCCCTTTTTGACGCCCATGCTGGTCGCTGTTCGGTGGGCCTTCAGATAGGTGGCGTCAATCATGATGGTCTTCTCCTCGCCGTGCTCGGAAGCCAAACCGACCATCATCCCGGCGAAGATACCTTTGTCGCTCCAGCGCTCCCGACGAGTGTAAAGGGTCCCGGCCCTAAAGGTGGCTATTTAGCAAGTCATGAAAGTAAGCAGGAGAACGTGAGGACTGTAGCCGAAGCCTTTAAAACGCGACCTGATCGCCGCCCTTTAGCGCCAAAATATCGCGCGCTTCGTCGGGGCTTGCCACTGACAGCCCGAGACCCTCGATGATCTGGCGGACTTTGGTCACTTGCACGGCGTTAGACTTTGCAAGCTCGCCCTTCCCGGCCCAGATGCTGTCCTCAAGACCGACGCGGACATTGCCGCCCAATGCTGCGGCCTGAGCGGCGATGCGCAGCTGATTTGCGCCCGCGCCCAGCACCGACCAACGGTAGTCGTCACCGAACAAGCGATCGGCGGTGCGCTTCATGTGCATGACGTCCTCGGGGTGCGGCCCGATCCCGCCCAAGAGGCCGAAGACCGCCTGCACGAAGAACGGCGCCTTCACCAACCCGCGGTCCGCGAAATGCGCCAGATTGTAGAGATGCGAGGTGTCGTAGCACTCGAACTCAAAGCGCGTGCCATTGCCGTAACAGGTCTCCAGAACATACTCGATGTCCTTGAAGGAGTTGCGAAAAACCAGGTCTTTTGACCCTTCTAAATGCTCGCGCTCCCAGTCGTATTTGAACTCCTTGAAGCGGTTGAGCATCGGGTAGAGGCCGAAATTCATCGAGCCCATGTTGAGCGATGCAACCTCCGGCTGGAACTGCGCCGCCGGTGCCGCGCGCTCCGCCACAGTCATGTAAGGCGACCCGCCGGTTGTGATATTGATGACCGCGTTGGTACTCTGTTTCACGCGCGGCAAAAACGCCGCGAAGCCCTCGGGCGACTGGTCCGGACGCCCCGTTTCGGGGTCACGCGCATGGAGGTGAAGGATCGAGGCGCCCGCCTCGGCCGCTGCGATAGCTTCCGAGGCAATCTCGTCGGCGGTGATGGGCAGGTACGGCGTCATGGAGGGCGTGTGGATCGCGCCCGTCACCGCGCAGGTAATGATGACCTTGCCCTTGTGATCCGTGGTATCGAGCATCGCCTTAGCCCGCGAAACGGGGTTCAGGAACGCCGCGGATGCCGAGGCCGGTCACTCTAAAAAGCGCCCCTGCCTGAAACTGCGGCTTGGCCTGCACGGCAAACATGTCGTGGACTGCGGGGTGTTTAACACGCGCCATCGAGGTCACGTAAAGCTCATCCAGATTGTCCCCGCCAAACATCACGCTTGTGATATTCTTCACCGGCATCCCAATACGCCGCTCAACCGTCCCATCGGGCGCATAGCGCACCAGATCGCCCGAGATCAGCTGCGCGTTCCACATGTAGCCCTCTTCATCCACCGTGGAGCCATCGGCCACGCCCTCATCTTCCTTCGTCGTGGCATGGACGCGCTTGTTGGAGAGGTCTCCGGTATCCACGTCGTAGTCATAGGCCCAGAACTCTTCGATGAAGGTGTCAGCGATGTAGAACGTCTTATCGTCCGGGCTCCAGCAGGGGCCGTTGGTGCACATGAGCCCCTCTTCCACGCGCGTGACGGAAAGGTCCGGGTCGAGCCGCCAGAGCCCGCAATTCTTGAGCTCCTCGAGATCATCCATCCCGCCCGCGAAAAAGCGGCCACGGCGGTCCACCTTGCCGTCATTGAGGCGCGTGCGCTCGATATCGGCATCCACTTCCTGGATGAGGTCGAGTTCGATGTGATCCCCGTCGATGTTCATGAAGTAAAAGCCATCGCACATGGCGGCCACGCAGCCGCCCTTCTCACGCAAGGCCATGGCGCCGATGTCCTTGGGCAGGGCCCAGCTCTCAACCTTCCTGGCCTTTGGGTCCATGCGCCAGACGGCGTCGAGCCCAAAGCGCGGGCCGGTACAGTCGAGCCAGTAGAGGCGGCCTTCATCGACGTCCCAGACCGGGCCCTCGCCCAGGTGATTGTTGCAGTCGAGCACGCACTCGATTGTCACGCCCATGACATGTTCCTTTCACTTCAACACTTTACGCGCGGTTAGTTGGGCTTAATCGCCACTTTCATCGCGCCGTCCTTGCGGCCCTCATAGACGTCGAGGGCCGTGGCAAACTCTGAGAGCGGGAAGCGGTGGGACATTAGCGGGGTCAGATCCACCCGCCCCTCGGCCATCATTGCAATGGCGGGCTCCGCTGTGTTGGGGTTCGCGCGATTGCCAATGAGCTCCACCTCGTCGAGCACCATGCGTTTGATGGGCAGGCTCGGGTCAGAATGCGGGATGCCGATCATGGAGACGACCCCGCCCTTGGCCGCCGCGTGGCATGCCGCGTTGAGCGCTGCCGTGGTCCCCGCACACTCCAGCACGCGGGGCACGCCATGGCCGTTTGTCATGTCTCGCACAGCTTCGTTGATGTCCTGGCTGCGGTAGTCGATGGGGATCGCGCCGAGGCTCTTGGCAAGCTTCAACCGCTCGCCAGACCCCGCAATAAAGACACGGCCCGCGCCCATCGCCTGCGCGCAAAGTTGCGCCATGAGCCCCTGAGGCCCTGTACCGATGATGAGCACATCGTCGCCCGCCTCAAACCGGCTGCGGTTCACCGTGTAGAGCGCAATGGAAAGCGGATCGACGCAGGCGGAATACTCCAAGTCCATGCTGTCGGGCACGCGATAAAGGCTCTTCACGGACGCCACCATGTACTGCGCGTAAGCGCCGGGCGTAATGTGCCCGTGCTGCCGGTGACCGGTATCGAGCTTCCCGTAATTCAGGCAGATCGTGTAGCGCCCCTTCATGCAGTTCGAGCAATAGCCGCAGCCTACGTGAGAGATGGCGCAAACCCGGTCCCCCTTACCCCACCCAAGCGCGTCGGCCTTGGGCCCTGCCTTCTCCACAACACCCGACCATTCATGCCCTGGTGTGAACGGAAAGGCGGGCGGCCAAAAGCCGGGAAAATCACCCTGAATGATGTGCGGATCGGTGCCGCAGATGAACGTCGTGTCGACCTTCACGAGCACTTCGTCATCCACCGGGACCGGCACTGGAACCTCTTGGACAGAGAACTCGCGCGGCGCTGTGAGAACCAACGCTGCCATCGTGTTGCTCATGACATTCATGTCGTGTCTCCTTCGGTTCCCTGGCTGTTTTGTATGGCGCGCCAGACGCGTTCAGGCGTCAGCGGCAGGTCTTTGATGAAGAGGCCCGTGGCATCGGCAATCGCCGCGCCCAGCGCCGGCGCGGTGCAGAGGATCGCGCCTTCGCTCACGCCTTTGGCGCCCTGCGGGCCCGGGCCGTCATGGTTTTCGACCATGCCGGTGATCATCTTCTCCGGCATGTCTTTCGACGTGACGATCCGGTAGTCGATGGCGCCCAGATTGCGGATGCGGCCCGCGTCATCGACGAGCAATTGTTCATAGAGCGAGTGACCGAGGCCCATGATTGCCGCGCCTTCGTCCTGCATCTCCACCTGCAGCGGGTTGAGCGCCTTGCCCACATCGCCCACCGTCACGTGCTTGTGGATCGTGACTTCGCCCGTGGCCTCATCGACTGAGACCTCGAAGGCTGTGCAATTGAACTCAAAGAAAGCAGGGCGCCCGCCGAGGGGGTGGCCCTTCTCGCCGCCCTGGCGCATGCGCCCGTGGCCGATAAGCTCTCCATTCGTGCCGCGGAGGGTGGTTCTTACGAAATCGAAGATCGGCTTGGGGCCGTCCGGGAGAACAAGAGCGCCGTCTTCGATGCTGATGTCTGCTTCTGGAATGCCGGTTGTCTCCGCGGCTAGCTCGATGGCCTGGCGCTGGATGTCCTCGCAGGCGCGGGTGATCGCCGTTCCCATGAAAACGGTGGAGCGGCTCGCAGAGGTCTGCATGTCGTAAGGAACAACGTCCGTGTCCCCCATGACGACCGACACCGCACCGTAGGGCGCGCCGAGCAAATCCGCCGCGATCTGGGCAAAGATCGTGCGCGCGCCTTGGCCCATATCTGATGTCCCGGCGAAGACCATAATGCTCCCGTCCGCGAGAAGCCGCACCGTGGAGTTCGAGAGCCCAGAGGTCGCGCCCGCCTTGATCCCCACCGCGATCCCCCTGCCCCGGCCCGCAGGTTTGGGTTGGTCCCACCCGAGGAGGTCCGCGGCCTTCTGCACGCTCTCGGGCCAATGGCCATCGGCGGGCGCATCCCTGCGCACCACCTCATCGCCTTTGTCAGCCACATTGCGCATGCGGATCTCGTAGCCGTCGATGCCGAGCTGCCGCGCCGCCTCGTTCACCTGGCTCTCCACGGCCCAATTCACCTGCGGGGTGCCGTAGCCGCGAAAAGCGCAGCTCGGCGTGGTGTGTGACAGTACCGCCCGCGCCCTGATCCGCGCGTTGGGCACCCTGTAGGGCCCAACGCCCAGATAGTTTCCCTTGGTCGTCACCCGCGTGCCGACATCGGCATAAGCGCCAATGAGGTAGTCGGACTGAATGTCGTGAAAAAGGATGTCGCCGTCCTTGGAAAAGCCCGAGCGCACAGAAACCCGCGCCCCGGCGCGGCGGACAGATTGAAAGGTCTCCTCGAGCGTCAGCACGAGCCGCACAGGCCGCCCAATGCGGCGCGAGACGAGCGCCAGCAGCGGCTCGTATTTCGGCATCTGCTTCCCACCAAAGCCACCGCCAGGATCGGGTGCCAGCACATGGACGGATGTGAGCGGCAGGTCAAAGAGCTCTGCCATGATCGACTGCAGCAGGAAGGGATGCTGCACCGGGCTCCAGATCGTCATTTTCTCATCGCTGGCCGAGACGATGAAACCGTGCGGCTCAATGGCGAACTGGGTCACCATGGGGAATCTGTAGGTATTCTCCACAATGAGATCGGCCGCAGGCGCCTCCACGTCGCCCCAGCCAAACTCCAGCTCTTTGAGGACGTTGGTTTCAGAGAGCGGATCGCCGGGCCTCAGCGAGGGGTGCTGGACGAGCGGGGCATCCTCGGCAAGCGCGCTCTCGATGGAGGTCACCACCGGAAGGGGATCATGGCTCACCTCAACGAGCCCAGCCGCATAGGCCGCGATGTCTTTGCTCTCTGCCAGGACGATCGCAACAGCTTCGCCGTGATAGGCGGTTTCGCCCATGGCGATGGGTGGGCGATCTTTCAGGATAGGGCCAAACCGCGGCAAGGGCTGCGGCAGGTCCGCGCCTGTCACCACGTCGATCACGCCGGGCACGGCGCGCGCACGGCTCACATCAATCTTGTTGAGCCTCGCGCGCCCCACATCGAGCGTGACGAGCTTGGCATGGGCCATGTCCGGGAGCACCAGATCGCCGATGAACTCTTGGGAGCCTGTCACTCGCTCCACCCCGCCCGCGCGGGAGATATCCTGGCCCACGGTCCGGCCTTTGACCGGGTCCACCGTCTTCATATGGACGTCTTCGCCCGCCGCATCGCGCATGGCGTCGAACATCCGGTTGTACCCCCCGCAGCGGCACAGATTGCCGGAGAGCGCCTCGCGGACCTCGCTGGCCGCGGCGCAGGGGCTCTTTCGGTGAAGCGCCTCGGCAGACATAACCATCCCCGGAATGCAAAACCCGCACTGCACACCGCCGCATTTCAGGAAGGAGTGCTGGACGGTGCTGAGCTGCCCGCCCGCCGACTGCCCCTCAATCGTTTCAATCGTTTTGCCCTGCCCTTCGACGGCAAGCATCAGGCAGGAATTTACGGGCTCACCGTCAACCATGATGGTGCAGGCGCCGCACTCCCCGACTGAGCAACACTCCTTGGCCCCCTTGAGCCCCAACTCGTCGCGCAGGAAATCAAGGAGCGATATGTGCGCCGCGACCGAGCGCGTCACGCGCTCTCCGTTTACGGAGACCTCCACCGTCTTCATCTTCCCAAACGATGGCTCGGGGATTTGATGCGCGTTGAACGTGTCAGGCATCACCGCGCTCCTGCTCGAGCCTGCGGTGCGCGACGCCCAGCGCGCGCTCTGCCATGACGGAAAGCATCGCCGACCGGTAATCGGCGTTGGCTCGGACGTCAGAAATGGGGGTCGCATGGGCGGCCATCGCGATGATCGCCTCAGCGCGATCACCGGTGTCTGCGCCCGGGTCGCCCAGTACGCCGCTTTCATCCATGACGACGAGCGGGCGCGGCGATACGGCCCCAAAGGCCATGACGGTGCTGCCATCCTCGTTCACCACGCACGCCATGTTGGTCGTGGCAAGGTCGACACCCCGGCGCCGCGTAATCCGGTCAAAGGCGCAGCCTTGGGCGCCTGTTGGTAGGGGGATGCGAACCGCGCTGACAAGCTCACCTCGGGCGAGATCTGTCTGGCGATTTCCCTCGATGAACTCCGCAACCGTTTTGACCCGCGTCCCTTGCGGCCCCGTTATCTCTACTGCTGCACCTAGCGCGGCCAGCACCGGCACCGTGTCCGCTGCGGGTGAGGCATTGCAGATGTTGCCAGCCAGCGTGGCGCGGTTTCTGATCTGGATCGATCCAACAACTGCCGTCGCATCCCGAAGCGAAGGAAAAAGCGCATGCTGTTCTAGGTAAGCCTGAAGGCGCGTCATCGTCGTCCCCGACGAGACGCGCAGCACGCCGTCTTCCTCGCGTATGTCCGCCCGAAGCTCGCTCACCTGTTTCAGGTCGATGACCAAGTCCGTGCTCAGATGCCCGTGACGCAGGCCCACCGTGAGGTCTGTACCCCCGGCCAAAAGCTTTGCCGTATCGCCGTGATCCTCCCATGCGAGGCAGGCATCGGCCAAAGTGGCAGGCTGCATGTAGTCGAAGGGATTCATGTGGCGGGCTCGGAGTTTACGTTGAATTCTATATGGAAGGTCCGCGGGCCAGCCCAGGGCCAGCCCGCGGAGACGTTCATGGCTCAGGAGGCCGACATCGCGTCGATCTCGAGCACGCGATCGCCGTCCACGATCGCCACTTGCGACAGGTTGCCCTCATCCCAAGTGAAGATGCCGAAGAGACCGGAAACAACGCCGGTGTTCGTGTACTCCATGGAGCCCGTGACACCGTCATAGTTGATGTCCTTGCCCGCACGGAGCGCCGCCAGGCCGTCAGCATAGGTGTAGACAACCTCGCCCTCACCGCCGGTGATGTCATACATCGCCTGCGTCCAGGACTCGGTGTTGAGCTCACCCGCCTTCTCGATGGCCAGCGCAGTGGACACGAGGAGATCGAAATACTGGATCACGTAGGAGTTCGACACATCGCCAATATCTTCGGCCCACTCAGAGGCCGTCGCGAAGGCCTCGAACGGTGCCCAGGCGTCGTTCTCCGCATGGGCGTTCGCAGCAAAGACCACGGCCTCATGCTGGTCGAGCGCGCTCACGGTGGCGGTGTCGTAAAACTCCGTCTCCTGCCATTCGCCGGAGCCTACGATGTACCAGGACGCGCCGGACTCAGCGGCATTCTTAACGAGGCTGCCACCCACATTAGGAGACGTGAACGCGATCACTGCGTCAGGTGCGAGGCGGTTCACACGCGACACGACGGAGCGGTAGTTGCCCTGCCCTGCCTCGATGTCGAAATCACCCAGCACTTCAAGGCCAAGCGCGCCGGCTGCGGCCAAGGCGGCTTCTTTCTGAAGCTGCGAGCCGGCCACTTCGGTGGCGATCACAACGACGGAGCCTTTACCGACTTCCTTGGCATGGATCATGCCTGCCACACCATTGGCGGTATCGAGCGGGGAGCCGCGGAAAATGGGCTCGTTCGACACGCCCCCAATCGCGCCCTCAATGGCCCCACCATGGACCGACGGCATGAGCGGTAGGTTGTTCTCCGCCACCGTCTCCAGCATGAACTCGCGATAGCTCAGATAGCTGTGCGCCGGATTGAGAAGGATCTGCACGCCGTCGCTGTCTACGAGCTTACGGGCCGCGCGGGCCTCACCCACGGTGCCGATATCCTGGTGGATGGCGCGCATGGGCATCCCAAGCGGTGGGTCCTGGTTGATCTTTGAAAGGACCATCTCGGTCACCCCGTCAAAGAACGGGCCGAAAGCGCCGAATTCGCCGGTGTGATAGGTAAGGTGACCGATCGTGATCTCCTTATCCATGGCCGCGACCGGGGCCGCGATCCCGAGACCCGCGGCAAGCGCAAGTCCCGTTGTTAGGGTACGTACAGTACGTGTCATCGAAGCTTCCTCCTATTGATCGAATGACGGGTGGTTAGATGTGATAAGCGGCAGTGATATCGCTCATCTCAAGTTCGGAGCGCGGCCGCAGGAGGTGCATCTCGCCAAGCGAAAGCACCATCACACGGTCCGCGATCTCCAGGGTTTTGACGGCGTTCTGTTCTGCGAGAACTATCGTCAGACCCTTTTCCTTACGGGTCTCGGCAATGCTTGAGAAAAGCGCGTCGACAAATAGCGGGGAGAGACCTGCAGAGGGCTCATCAAGAAGCAACACCTTGGGGTCCTGCATGAGCGCGCGGCCCACGGCGAGCATCTGACCCTCACCGCCCGACAGCGATCCGGCGGCTTGGCTGCGGCGTTCTTTCAGACGCGGGAAGAGGGTAAAGACCTCCTCAAGCTTTTCGGCCTTCGAGCGGTGCCCGGTGCGGCCTCCGATGGAGAGGTTCTCTTGCACAGAAAGATCCGGGAAGACATTCCCCTCTTGCGGGACATAGGCCACGCCTGCCTCTGGCATCGTATATGCTGGCTTCTTCGACACATCCTTGCCGCCCAGCGCCATCTTGCCCGCCTGGATCGGCAACAGCCGCGCCAGAGTCTTCAAAAGCGTGGTTTTCCCGGCACCATTCGCGCCAAGAACCGCGAAGATCTCATCTTTGACCGAGAAGGTCAGGTCCTTCAGGACCTCCATTTCGCCGTAGCCGCTGCGGAGGGCTTGCACGTCAAACATCGCTCAGACCCCCATGTACTTTTCGGCGACGACGCGGTTCGACTTCACCTCTTCGGGCTCGCCCTCGAACAGGATCGACCCTTCTGAGAGAAAGTGAACGTAGTCGCAATACTCCCAGATCAGCGGCAGGTCGTGCTCGACGACGACGACTCGCATCTTCCCGCTCGCCACCTTCTTGCGGACCATATCCATGACGGAGCGCGTGATGTCCTCGGGCAGGCCCGCCGTGGGCTCATCCATCAAAAGGAGCTTCGGCTCCGCGATCAGGCAGCGCAGGATGTCGACGAGCTTCTTTTCTCCGCCCGACCGCGCATACCCATTGCGATCCGTGAACGGGAAGGCCTCGATCAGGCGCGACACCCGCTCCTCCACCTCTTCGCTGTCTCGCTCGCCTGCAAATATCGACATGAAACCTTCTTTTTTCGGCGGCGTAACGGCCAGGCGCAGCGAGTCCCGGATGGTCAGGCTGTCAAAGCCTTGAATGCGTTGGTTCGTTTTGATGAGCCCGATCCGCGCCACCTCGTGGGACTTCAGCGGGTTGAGCTTGTTCACCCCATCACCGGTATCGAGCGTGATATCCCCGCTCGTCGGGGCGATCCGGCGCGTGAGCAGCCCCATGAGCGTGCTCTTCCCCGCCCCGTTCGGTCCGATCAGCCCTTCTAGCCCCTTTGCGCCAAAGGTGACCTTCTCGATATTGACCACCTCGTGGGCGTGATAGGCCTTCGTCAGGTTCTGTGCCTGCAGTTCCATGGATCAGCCCTCCTTCAACGTTGCGTTTGCGAGGGGGCTGCTTGCTTCCTTCTTGCGCTCCTTCGGGCGGTCCTCGCCCAGAAGGCCCACGGGGCGGAACATGATGATCATCACGAGCAGCACGCCGTAGCAGAAGAGCTTGAAATTCGGCAGCAGGATCGCCTGTTCGGCAGGCACAGGGACGTAGGTCTCAACAATGATGTCAAAGAGCCCGAAGGTCGCAAACACGCCGACGATGGCACCCAGATTGTGGCCCTTGCCACCAAGCACGAGCGCGATCCAGACCGCGAAGGTCAGCGAGGGCGCGAGAAGATAGGGCACCAAGAACTGGTGGAGCGGCGCCGAAAGCCCGCCCAGAACCCCCATGAGCCCGCAGGTGACGACAAAGGTCATCCGCTTGGTAGACGCGGTGTCTTTGCCGAGCGATGCGGCAAGCTCCTCATTGTCACGAATGGCGACGAGGTTTCGGCCCAGGCGGCTGTCGCGCAGCTTTGCAGAGCCCCAGATCAGCAGGAGCACAAAGGCGCAGAGGAACCCGAAGAAAAGAAGGTTCCGGTTTTCAAGCTCAGGGAATGGGTAGCCGATCATCCCGAGGCCCTGCACACCGCCGGTGAGGTCCTTTTCGGTGATCATGAGCGTGGAGATGATGGCAGAAAGCGCCAAGGTCGCCGCGAGTATCGCTTGCCCCGATTTCTGAAGGACAAGCGAGGCCAGGCCGAACGCCACAAGCCCCGAAACGACGGAAGACCCGATGATCGCAATCAGGAGCGGGACATCGAACTCCACATAAAGGACGCCTGTGCCATAGAGCCCGAGGCCCCAGAAGCCGACGACACCGAAGTTGGGAATGCCGGTCATCCCGAATTGGATGTGCAGAAGCTGCGCCAGCCCGACATAGACGAACATCAGCGAGAGGGAGAAGATCAGGAAATCCATTATGCTGTCGCCTTTTGGCCGCGGAACGTGAGGACACCGATGAACATCAGCAGCAGCACCACTTCGGCGTAGAGGGGTTTGGAAACGAGCGTGATGAAGGAGGTGAGGATCCCTGCACCCACGGCTGCAACAAGCGCGCCGCGCACCGACCCAATTCCGGCCACGATGGTTACGAGCATGGTGATCAGGATCACATTCCAGCCCATGTAAGCGGTCACCTGGGTAAAGACCCCGGAGAAGACGCCCGAAAGCCCGCCCGCGCAGCCCGCGATAAACCAGATCGCAATGGAGGTGCGATGCGGGTTGATCCCGCTCGCCATGGCGAGCTCCTGATTATTGGCGAGCCCGCGCATCTGCTCTCCAAGGCCCGTATTGTAGATCATCCAGTAAAGGACGCCGGCGGTGAGGAAGACGAGCGCTAGCGCGATAAGCTGAAGGTTCGTGGCCCCGAACCAGCCGAACTGCATGTAGACGATGTTGGGCTCGTTCAGGAAAAGGTTCTCTGGCCCGACCACGAGGATAAGCCCATAGCGCAGCATGAACGAGACGCCGACCGAGAGGATAATCATCTCTGTCGGGCCAACCCCGCGATTTAGCGCCGGTCGGAAGATCGCGTAGTAGACCGCCACACTCATCGCCCCAGACAAAAGCATTGAGGGCAAGATCGCGCCGTAGAAGTTGAAGCCCAGAATGACGTTGAAGAGGATCGCGAAGTAAGCGCCGTAGGTGATGCTCTCGGCGTAAGCGATATTCATGAAACCGTTGAGGTAATATATGAGCGTAAAGCCCATCGCCGCCAGGATCAGCGGTGAGGCTTCCAAAAGCCCGATGAATATCGCGTCCAAAAGCAGCATGATCGTCCTTTCTTTCCTTGGGGTGCCACCGCGCTCAGGGCCGGTGGCACCGCCGCGCCGGCCAGGCGCTATTCAGCAAACACCATGTCATCGGGGTTGAAGGTGGTGACCTGGGCGTACATCAGCCCGTCACGCGTCACGTAGGCATCGGCGCCCTTGTAAGGCTCGGCCAGCCACTCGGCCTCCACCCGCCAGGAGACGTTGACCGTCTCGCCCACAGTTTTGACCTTCTCGGCAATGAAAGTGGCCCCAAGGAAACCGCCTTCGGAACGCGGCGTACAGAAGCCCGTGAAGACCTCGCCGATGGCCGCGCGCCCTTCAATCCAAACACCGTTCGGTAGGATAAAGAGAACTTCTTCGGGGTATTGCGCCATCAGGCGGTCCCAATCGCACTCATTCAGCGCCTCGATGTGTTCAAAGGTCACAAGCTCTGCGTTAGGCTGCAGCTTCAGCGGTGGCAAAGCCTTGCCATGGCCGTCTGCGAGCGCCCCGGCTGGCGCCGCTGCTAATGCTGCGAAAATCAATGATTTGAGCGTCTTCATGAGTTTTCTCCTCCACTGCGGGGCTGGTATCCCCGCCTTCTTTGCGGCCCTGGGGCCTTAATCACCCTCTTTGTCATGCGGTTATCGGACGGGACTGGAGCAGGTAGACGTCGCTCTGGTAGATCGCCCATTCTATGTCCTGTGGCTTGCCATGCTGATCTTCGAGCTGAACGGCGAGCGCCGATATCTGCGCCAGCTCATCGGCGCTAAGCACCCCGCCATGGGGTGTTTGAGACTTCTTCTCCCGCCCCCTGCGGTCGACCACATACTGGTCTGGCGTGACCTCGCCAGAGACCACGGCCTCGCCCAGCCCCCGCACCGCTTCGATCATCATCCGATCCTTGCGCCGCGTGATCGGATGGTTCGAAAACGCAACGCCGGCCTTGTCTGCGTCGACCATCTTTTGAACGACGACGGCCATGCGAAGATCGTCGAGGGAGCCCTTCTCGCCCCGGTAAAAGATCGCGCGCTCGGAAAAGAACGAGGCCCAGCAATCGATGACCGCTTTGCGCACGGCCTCCTTGCCCTCGACGTTCAGGTAGGTCTCTTGTTGCCCGGCATAGCTTGCAGCCTCACTATCCTCCGCGCAGGCGGACGACCGTACCGCGACCTTGCCCCCTCCCATCTGAGTATAGGCATCAAGCACGTCCTCGGGCACCTGGGCCGTCTCTTCCACCAGCTTCACGGCCGCCTCGTGATCCTGCGCCCGCGCGAACCCGCGCAGCGCATCCACGTCCACGCATTGCTCGAGAACCGCCGCAGGGACCGCAAACCCGCCGGGCACCGGCAGGCCCTGCTGCGTCATGTTCGCGAGGCTGGCCCCTTTTCCGCCCGACTGCCCCACATCGAGGCAGGTGGCATCCTGAAACCAGAGCACGTAATCGGACATGAAGTTTCCTTCCTGCGTTAAGACGCACCTTCCCTGTCGACCCAAGACAGGTCGTCAAAAGTGCCTCACGTGAGTTGGGCCGTTCCCCGACTGGGAGAGGTTCGGGGAACGGTGGGGGAGTCGGACCCTAGTTAAGAATCTCCACGACGCCCGTTGTTCCGTTGACCCTCAAAGTGTCGCCTGTCTTGATGTCCTTCGTTGCAACAGAGGTGCCCACGACCGCGGGCAAGCCGAATTCGCGCGACACAACCGCGGAGTGGGAGGTCGTCCCGCCCGCATCGGTCACGAGACCCGAAATTTGCGTAAAGAGCACGACCCAGGCCGGGTTAGTCATCCGACAGACAAGGATTTCACCTTCCTCCACGGTGTGGAACTGGTCGAGCGAGGTGATGACCCGCGCCTTGGCCTCGATCACGCCAGGCGATGCTGCCAGCCCCGTGATCTCCCCCGCTTTCGTCGGCGGCTTGCGGTGAAAACGCTCCGGGAAGCCCCAAAGACCTGCATAGGGGAAGTCCAGCGCCTCTTGCGTCGCGGTGCCGAGCCAATCCGGCGGACGCTTCTCAGTGGCTTCTTCATCCTCATCGCGCCGGTCAGACACGATCTCCCGCGCATCATAGGCGCCTTTGTCGCCTACGAGCGCCCGCAGCTCATTGTAGCGCAGGAACATGATGTCCTCCGCGTCGTCGAGCATGTCGAGCTCTACCATCTTCTTGCCGATGGCGATGAGCACCGTCCGCAGCCGCGCGTTGGTACCCTGGTCGATGTAGAAATGGTGGTCCGGCGTCAGCGGGTTCATCTTGAGCGACCCGTCAAGCGCCGCCTGAAGCTTCTCACGAGCCTCCCCTTCAACACCCGCCATGCACTCCTTGACGGCGGCGTTGAGGTCTTCCTCGACCTCTTTGATGGTCGACGGGTAGTCGTAGTCGGACACGACATAGCCCCTTACGGCCTCGATTGCTGGGCCGGGATTTTCGATCCAGAGCGGGAAGCGGGTCTCGTGCGACCAAAGAGCCTTGTGACCGAATTCCTCAAGGTAGGGCTCAAGCTGGCCCTTGATCAGCGCGCGACCGTCGTCTGACGTCTCAAGCTCAGCCATCACTTCGGCGGCAGTCGCTGCCTGGAAGGCAGCCTCGAGCGTCGCATTCCCCTTCACCGTCTCTTTCATCTTCCAGAGCGCTTCGACCGAGTCCCAATTGCGATCTTTGACCGAGCTCTGAAGCCGCCCTTTCAGCGCGGGGTCCGCGTCGGGCTTAAACTCATCGATTGCCCCGTTCAGCGCCATCGTGGAGGAGAACTGGGAGAAGTTCAGCATCCAGTGGATTTTCCAGTGGCGATCGTGGATGTCGATCATGTCCTCAAGCAGCACGGCGAGAGCCGTGAGCGAGGCGTTGTCCTTATCGAAACCGTCAATATACGCGAAGTTCGTTTTCATCTCCGGCAGGATGCGGTCATTCCACCAATCGAGGAAGTTCTCTGCGTAGTGGGGCAGGACGTCGCCCAGATACGCGCCGATCTTTCCTGCGTATTCCGGATCGTGCGGCACACGCGGAACATAGCGGTTCTGGTACTCGGTCGCCTCAACGTGGATGCCAGGCGTCGCTGGGAGAGCGGCGGTGTAAAGGTAGCCGTTCACGTTCTTGGCCACCCAGTCACTCGCGAACGGCGTGCCAAACCGGCGGAACATGTGATCGCAGGTCAGCCACCAACCGCCAATGTCGAAGAACATCGGCGAAAGCGGGTTGGGGCAATGTAGGTCGTCCAAAATCCAGAAGAGACCTTCTTCCCCCTCACCCCAGGTGACCGGAAACTCATCAGAACCAAGGTTTTGGCCTAGTATGGCCGTGTCGTCGAGGCTCATGTGGCCCTCCCATGTTGCGATCTTTGTTCTTTTGTTGAGCGACAATATGCAGCGGGCTCACATCAGGTCAAGCGATTATCGATTATTTATTATCTATATTATGCAATCGCAGAAAATCTGTTTACCTCTTGATTTACAATGGTAATTATAGAAAGTGTCTGATTGGCATGCCGAGATATACCGCGCTGTCACGCGAAATTGCGCCTAAACGACTGCGCCGGTCGAATCTCTAAAGCGGTAGCTCATGGCATCGTTTTCGACCGTGATGACGATCTCTTCGACCCAGCCGGGTTCGCCCGGGTCAGGGATGCCGAGACCTTGGGTCAAGATGGCGCGCATCACCGGCGAATGGGTCACACAAGCAACCACCAGATCGCGCTCCCCCGCCGCCACCTCAGGCGCCGCGCGAAAGCTGCGCGCGAAATGGAGGATGCGGCGCGCAACGGCTGCAGCGTCCTCCCCCGGCGGGCTCTTGTGATAAACCCAGAACTCGATGCGGTCCGGCGCCTCGAGAAAACCCTTGTAGAAAGGGTGCGCCATGACCGCATCTGGCGTCATGGCCAAATGCTCGCACTGCGACGCAAAGAACTCCGGCGTCGAGCCCATCTCCACCCGGCTCCCAGCGATGAAGATGTCCGGATTGCGCAGCGCAAAGGCAGGCTTCACCTCGGGCGCTTCCGGATCGATGGCAGCGCGCAGCGCCTCGGCCGTCTGCCGCGACCGGTTCGTCTGCGTGCCTAGAAATAAATACCGGGCACCCTGCCCCCCGAGCGCTCTAAGACGCGGCACAGCCGCATCAATGTCGCCCTGGGAATCCTCCGTGAGCGGCATGTCGCCTTTATGTGATGGCACTTTTGCATGCCGCAGAAACGCAAGGGTAACTTTGCTCATGGTGGGGTTCACGTGTCTTGATGGTGAGTGCGGACAAATCCAATGTGAAGGGTGCCGAGGCCCTTGGCGCTAAGCAGCAGAGCTTGCGCCTACGAGGTCCGTGACCTCTTGATCGGCCTCAAACACCACTTTCATGACCTCACCAAATTCCTCAACATGCTGACGCATGGCCTCGCCGCAGGCCTCTGGGTCACCCGCGCGAATGGCATCCACAATTGGGTAGTGGCGGCCTGCAAGATCAATGTCAGACTTATGGGTAATAAGGTTGCTCAGCGTCACATAGGTGCGCGCCTCAATCATCAGCGAATTCCACGTCTGGATCAGGATTTGATTATCGGAAGCCTCAAGGATCGTGCGGTGAAACTGAACGTCCCACTTCGCCATCGTGCGGGCATCCTTCGCTTTGAACGCCTTTGTCATGCGATCAACGCAAACCTCTAATTCGTCGATATGCTTTTGCGCCCGCACCGCCGCGAGAGTGCCTGCAAGCTGCTCAAGGCTGGCGCGGACGGGGTAAATCTCCATGACCTCGCGTTCATCGATACGGCGGACGCGAGCCCCTTTGTGCGGCTCCACCTCTACAAAGCGCATGGCCACCATGTCGCGCAGTGCCTCGCGTACAGGTGACTGGCTTATCCCCATCCGTTTTGCGATCTGCGACTCGACCAAACGGTCCCCCGGCTTCACGCGACCGGACATAATGTCGTCGAGAAGCTCCTCCTTAACTTGCTCGCTTAAGACCACTCTCTGGATCACGTTGGATCACTCCTGCATCTGCGCTGCGCGTTCGCGCGAATAAGTTGTTATTCTCTCGAGCCAGAGCGGATGACGACCATGATAACTCACTGGCTCCCGGTCGCCGAGCGGGCGGCTCATGAGACGTAGGTAGCGCGCCCTCCCAGGGTGGTCAACGATTATCGATAACCGCTTATATAGAAAATTTCCTTGCCCGACGCCTTTGATATCCTCATGTAATGCCGATGAACGTCATGACCCAGCCCCTCTTTCGCGGACCCGACCCTATCGAGGCGCTGCTTGAGTCTCAGGAGGATGCGGTACTCGCCGTCATCGCCGGAACCGAAGGCCCAGCCTACCGCCCCCTTGGGACCATGATGACGATTTTCGGCGACGGCAAACGCGTCGGCTCGCTCTCTTCTGGGTGTATCGAAGCGGACCTGACCCTTCATGCAAAACGCGCGCACAGAACTCGCAGCCCCTTCTCCGTCCGCTACGGAAAAGGTTCTCCTTTTAAGGATATAGAGCTGACCTGCGGCGGCGGCCTCGACATTCTTCTCGTACCCAACCCAAACCGAAACGTGCTTAAAGACGTGGTGCTGCGCAGACGGCAACGCATGGCTTGCACGCTCGAAGTGGATAGCGCCAATGGCGAGATGCGCTGCGTCGAGAGTGTCACATCGGGGTGGTCAGACCAGATCCTCAATATCGCCTTCAAGCCGGAGCTAAGGTTCGTCATCTGCGGCAAAGGGCCAGAAGCGAGCACCTTCACCGCCCTCGTTCAGGCAGGTGGATATCCCAACCTGCTCCTCTCACCAGATGAGGAAACCCGCGCGGCGGCCGCAAGGCTCGGCAGCGAAACGCGACCACTCCTCACCCCGTCCCTCCCCAAAGACTTGGCAATTGACGATCGCACGGCCCTCGCGCTCTTCTTCCACGATCATGATTGGGAGCCGCCGATCTTAACCCAGGCTTTGAAATCAAACGCGTTTTACATCGGCGCCCAGGGCAGCCTACGCGCCCGCGATGCACGCAATACCGCCCTCTTGGGCATGGGCATCGCAGAAAGTGAGCTGCAGCGCATCCATGGCCCCGTGGGCCTCATCCCCTCCGCCCGCGACCCAGGCACATTGGCGGTATCTGTCCTTGCAGAGGTACTGGCGGAAGCACAGGTCCGGTGCGCCTAGCGGCGATCCTTCTGGCGGCCGGCCGCTCCCAGCGATTTGGCACAGAGGACAAATTGCTGGCCACTTACAAAGGCAGACCACTGGTAAGCCATGCGGCCGATGCGATACGCGCGCTCCGACCCACGAGCATGATTGCCGTTCTGAGCTCGGAAGCGGTGGCCACCCTTCTTCCCGATTTTCAACGCAGCTGCCCGAAGCCAGGCCTTCCCCAATCGGCCTCCCTAATTGCGGGCGTGAAGGCCGCGCTGTCCGCCCGCGCAGACAAAGCGCTGATCGTGTTGGGGGATATGCCCAACGTGACACCCGCTCTACTCAAAGAGCTCGTCAAGCGCGCAGACGATGATCATGCGACAGCGGCAACCGACGGACAAACCTCGCAGCCACCGGTATGTTTCCCTCGTGGAATGCTCGGGAAGCTTTTAGACTCAAGCGGCGATCAGGGCGCGCGCGAACTCATAACCATGCTCCCCACATCTCAGCTTGTTCATACGAGCGTCCAAGAGCTGAAAGATGTTGATGAGCAGATCGACCTCACATGATGTTTCTAACAGCGGCTTAAGCAGTTAACGCGGATGAAAGACGTTTCTGTAGCAAGCCTTTTGCTCAAATGGCTTCGCCTTGCGCTGATATCCCTAAGCTGCCTCGGCTTGAGGCCCCAAGCGGCACTGCCGCAAATTCACCTCGCGGCTCACTACATGCCGCAGCGCGATTGAGATGGAGCAAGCCCGTGAGTTGGTGCGACTGGCTATGATTGGGCGATCGGAGGCGACGTAAACTCGCAACTGACAGGCCGCCGCGCTGCTTTAACTATCTCGCAACCGTATCAGCCCGCGATCTGTCCAGGGAGTATCCTCTTTCCGTACGGCCCAGCGAACTTAGCATCGCCATCTGCTCTGTTTCGCCGATATGGACACAGAGGTCTTAATGCGTTTGCTGGCCTACAGTTTTCGGAACAGACAGCGCGGCTGCACACACCTACAGCGCGTTCTTGATCCTCAAGCGGGCAACGCGTCGCAGCCGTTCCTCAAGTAGGGGATAAGCCGCGATCCGGCGAAAAATCTTTGAAAAAACAGATACTTCTATCACACGCGATAATTCACGTACTATGCGAGAATGGCGTGACCTTCAAACGCGCACTACGGCAACACTAATAAATCGCGGGCCTTCTCCATGATGAGATCAGGATGCGTGTAAGTAACTCCATGGCCCGCCCCCTTGAGAACACGGCTACGTCCCCCGGGTTGCCACCGATCGAACAGGTCCCTCGCATCGGAAAAAGGTATCGTCCCATCTTCATCTGCAAAAAGCGCCCGCACCTTCACGTTTGAACCGGCGATTTTACGGTGCTCGGCCATCATTCTGGAGGCCAAAACGCCGTTAAGCGAGGATACGAGTGACGGCAGATAGCCCCGATAGTTCAGTTCCCGATTTTGATTGCGAAGCACCTCCGCAACCTGCTCGTCGTCCAGAAAACCCTTTGCCTCTCTCCTGAATTGCTTCGGAAGCAGCTTTTGCAGCCCTGCCATGATGTGCGCGTCAAACACTTCGGGCTTGCGCCGCGCGATAAAGCGTAAAACCGGCAGCTGCACCGCCATGCCTGCAGGCGCAATGAACAACAAGCGCTCTACATCGCTCAACCGTTCACTAACAAACCGCGCGGCAATGGCACCACCCATGGAATAACCAACGATGTTCATCCCATCGGTGCTGAGGCCCAGCCTCTCCAGAAGCTCCGCCAATTGTCGCGAAAAAAGCTCGGCAGAGTTCGCAACGTCCGGCCGATCAGAAAATCCCCTCCCGTAAAGATCGTACGTCAATAAGCGATAGCCTAGGTCGCGCAGCAGCGGCCTTAAAGGCTCCCAGACATAGCTTGCCGTCGACCAACCATGGATACAGATCAATAGACGCTCATGCTCATTACCATCCAGGCGGTAGTAAGTCTGACCGTGGCGAAGCTTGATCAGCCCCCCGGCATCAAAGCGCCGCGCTGCACCAGTCATAACCTGGCGCTTTTGCTCTTCGGACTCGGCGTATCCCCTGCTGATAAAAGCCATCAACGACCTCCGGTGCTAAATTGAACGCACTTACTTCGCATAGTACCCTCTGAAAGGTGCGGCCAATCCCTACGAAATCCGCTGAATCGTGAGCATAAGGCTACCGCTATTGTTGAAATAGAATTTCCAGGCATCGTTCGCATAGCAGTAAAGGTAACCACCTGCGGTGACAGGCTTCTCCGCCTGCTCTCCGATCTCAAATGTCATGTGCTCTACGACAGCCTGTTTTGCTTGATCCACGCCCGACCCGTTGGCGATGACGCCGACCAGTGCAAACCAAGGCGCATCCCCAAACCTCCGCGCCGGGGAATAGGTGCTTGGCTCTGCGGGGTTCCCTGCAACGCGCTGCTCGAGACCTGCCCAAAAGTTCCCCACCTTGTGGCCCAGTTGCAGCGCAGCTTCTTTAGCTCCTTTGGGCCCGTGGGGGACCTTGGCGTCCTTCCATTTGCCCTCCGCAACAAAGCGATACTGCCCAGGCTCAAGATACACGTTAGTGCGCGCCCATTGCTCCTCTGCACTGATCGCTACGAGGGTGCTCTCGCCGGGGGCAAGCATCGTGGTGGGCCAGTAACCCTGATTTGCCCGATGCCGCGCAATCGCCCCCTCGCTAAAAGCCGTCACAGCATCGTCCCCGTGAAAGTTCGGGACGGATCGAGGCCGCGATTTCAGCTTCCCAAATAAACCAGTATGCGAGTCGTGGAGCTCACCCAACGGCCGGGGATTGAGCGACACCTCATGGTCAGATTTGATCAAAAGACCCGCCGCAGCCGCCTCTTCCGCCATCCAGATCAACGCCGCGTCAGAAAGATCGCGGTTCGCATAACCACCGCCGACATTTGCATGAACGCCCGGAAACCACTTCTGGACCATGTCTCGACTTGCCGGCTCTTCCG
Organism: Pseudomonadota bacterium; assembly: GCA_039190145.1. GTDB lineage: Bacteria > Pseudomonadota > Alphaproteobacteria > Rhodobacterales > Rhodobacteraceae > Shimia_B. The sequence goes on from JBCCYG010000010.1 coordinate 22,690, forward strand.
TTTCTTCCCAAAGCGTGGGCGCATAGGCCCGACGCACCTCGTCGATCGAAACCGCGTGCCGCGCGACCACGACGTTCTCGGACAAACGCGTGTCGTTAAAGCTATATTTCTGGGGCTTTGAGAGCTTTCGAATGATGTTCACGTCATCGGGGATGCCCAACGCCCCAACCGTGTCCCAACATCCTAAGAAGTGAATATCCGGCCGCGGGTGGTGTTTAATGGCATCCAGATGGCTCTTGTCCGCCCCACGATCCCGATAACTCGAGAAAGCAACTTCAGCGAGTTCGCGGCGCGAGGAAATAGAAAGGTCCTCGGATGAAAGGTCCAAAAGCTCCGCATGGTTGATCATGCCCACAAGACTACGGACGGTGTAAGCGCCACGGCTAAAGCCAAAGAGGAAAATGCGGTCTGACGGGCGATAGTTTTCCGCGAGCCACCGATAGGCATCAATGATTTTGTCGTCGAGACCCTTGCCGAACCCGCCACCTTTGAGCTGCGCAAAGGCGCTGCCCGTTGCGCCAACACCCGGCTGGTATTTGGTAATCTGCGGGGCGTTTTCTGCGCCAATGCTCTGGCTCATCTTCCAGAGCAGATTCACATTCGTCAGGCGCGTTGGATTGTCATTGTCGTTCCAAGTACCGTCGGCAAAAAAGACGAGGTTTCGCATAAATTACATCTCCGAGCTTAAGCGGGAGCAGGCACAAATCAGCTAACTCAAAAACGCTCGCACGGAATGCGCGTGCTTGCAAATATGTTAAACAACCGCTGGCTGTAGCGCACCGGTCTGGGCCAAGGGTGATCAGAAACAAGGCATTTGCCGACGCCCGCGCGATACTCACTCTCGCTCTGCCAGCACCTTCTTGGCCGCCCGGAAGCATTCGAGCGCCTGCGGGACGCCGCAATAGATGCCCACGACGTGGATGATCGCGCGGATCTCCTCCTGACTGACCCCGTTATTCAAAGCCCCGCGGCAGTGGATCTCCCATTCGTGCATCTTGCCCAGCGCCCCGATCATCGCGAGGTTCATCATGGATCGCGTCTTGGGGTCGATCACGTCGTCGCCCCAGCCAAAGCCCCAGCACCACGCGGTCATCGCCTCCTGAAACGGGCGCGTGAAGTCATCGGCGGCGGCGAGGTTTTTCTCGACATAGGCCGCGCCGAGCGTCGCCTTCCGCTGTTCAAGGCCCTTGAGAAACAGGTCTTCGTCAAAGCTGCTCATGGTCTCCGGTCCTTATCCTATGGGCATGGAGGTGATCATAATGCGGGCGCATCCGGCGGTGCACGCGGCGCACGCGCTCTGGGGCATCTTGGAGCGAGACATATTTGCGCTCCTGGGGCTTCAGCCCCGTTGAATTCTTCAGGTTCTGGTGAAAGGAACCCCCATCCCACCAGCTATAGGCCGCCGTATCGGCCCCCGGCTCCCAGCTCAGCGCCGCTTCGATAAAGGGAAGGCCCAGCGCCGCGCAAAAGGCCTCCGTCATTTCATGCGGCGCCTCCAAGAGGTCATCGCTGTCGATCACCGGGGGTGGCGCGCCGTGAAGCGCCGTAAGCAGATCAAAGAGCGCACGTTGTTCCGGAAAGCCCACTTCGAGCTCATCGAAATCCGGCCATTTGTCATAGATGGAGGTGATCGTCTTCGCCGGATCACGGATCAAAAACGCATGGGCCATGCGGTCGAGCCGCTCCGGCGTCCACCAGTGATTGATATAATGCGGAAAGTCCTTGAGGAAGACAGGCGCCCGCTCCGCCCGTGCCAGGATGTCCTCCCACACGCTTTCGATGCTGAGCCCCGGCGTGGTCTTTTCCCCCGCCGCAAAGCGCGGCCAAAGCGGGTCCTCTCCCTGATACCACGCCTCCCCAAACGGCTCGTGCAAACAGTCCAGATCGCCCCGCTGCCGCATCATCCACTCAAAGGCGGTGGAGGTGGAGCGCGGCACCGCCCAAAGCGCGTAGATCGGATAGGTCATAGGCTGTCCAAGAGCTGCCCTAGCGGCCGCGTGGGCCTAAGCCCCAGGGACTTGAAGACGCGCCAATAGAGCGCCGTGTCATGGCCTATCACAGGTTTGCCCAGCCGCGCCTCCAAGCGCTGCGTCAGATGCACTGGCCGTTCCGGTTGCCCGCTCGGCCCGGTCCGAAAATTGCACATCCCGTTGATCAGATACGCCTCCGCCTCCGGCGCCTGCTCGGCCACATAGTCGAAAGACCTCTCCGCCAGATCCCCCGCAAAAACCCAGCGCCGCGCATTCACGTCGTCTTGCGAGGCAAACCACCCCTGATCAGCAAAGTTCCCCGCCCAGAGGACATCAAACCCGGCCTCCTGCAAGAAACCCACTGTGCCCTGCCACCATTCAGGCCAGTGATAGGCCGCATTGAGCGCCACGCTCTTGACGCCCATGTCCCGCAAGGCCTCCACCATGGCATAGCCCGCCATGTGAAAGGCGAGCCCAAACTCATCTGACAGCGCCGCGCAATGGTCACGGATACCGTCGACGCCGAGCCCCGATGCATGGACCCAGTTCGACCCCACTTGCGCCGCCACATCCGCGCCGCTCCTCGCCATCACATGGCAGAAATCGCGCATCATTCCAAAGTTTTGCTGCCTCTGATCGAGCCCATGGGCGTAATCGGGCACGTGCAGCATCCAGCCGTGCACGCCCACACTCTCCGGCGCGATCCGCTGAAAATCTGTCGGCGCCGCGTCCCAGTCAAAAGGCGGGCAGGTAAAGCCAACTTGATGGGGAAAGAGCTTATGCTCCGACTTCCATACTTCGGGCATCATGGCGTCACCGCGCCTCAGCCCCGCCCATCCACGGCCTCTCGCATCCAGCGCTGCAAATGCAGGATCGAGTGCTCCGAATTGACCCCGCAGGCCGGGTCCACGACGAGAGGCCCCGGCACGTAACCGCGCGATTTCAGCCCGCGCTGCACGCTCTCCACGAGGTGGATGTCTTCCTCCACCGTCGTCTCGCGGTCCTGTATGGCCATCTGGCGAACCGTCGGGTTTTCCTCCCCGCCGACCGAGTACCAGCCGCGCCACACGGTGACCCGGTCTGGCCCGTCCGGGCGCCAGTGATAGGTGTTGAGCAAATTGCCGGGATAGACCTGGAAGCTGAACATCGGCCACAGAAACCAGCTCGAATACTTATCGTAATTCTCAAAGCCCGAATGAATGTCGTAGCTCATATTCTCGAGGCTCGAACACTCCGTCGTGTGACGCAGGCAGTAGCCCTGGGGCTGGATGTCATAGGTCCCCGGTTTGATCACGCCCGTGCTAAATGCGTGGTGGTTGAGCATGCAGTGGTAGCATTCAGAGTAATTCTCCACCGACACTTTCCAATTACAGGCCTCGGGGATCTCCACCCATTCAAGCGGCGCAAGCTCGGCCCAGTTCGGCACAAAGCTTTCGAGCTCCGCTCGCGTCCCGGGAAACCATTCATCCATGGGCGTCGCATCCGGGTCCAGATTGACAAAGATGAACCCAAGAAAGAGCTCCGTGCGCACCTCGGTGAGACAGACATCAGCCGTCTCAAACCCGCGCACGGACTGGATATTCGGCCCCGATTTCAGCTTCCCGTTCAGCTCATAGGTCCACGCATGGTAGGGGCATTTGATCAGCCGTGCCCGGCCTGAGCCGCTCAAAAGCTGATGCGCGCGGTGCTGGCAGACATTGTAGAACGTGCGGATCGATCCATCCCGGTCGAGCGCGCAAAACAGGCTCTCGCCCGCCAGCTCAAAGCAAAAGTAGTCCCCCGCCTTCTTGAGTTGCGAGGCATGGCCCGCAAACTGCCACATCTCGGCGAGCACGCTGTCCTGCTCGATCTCATAGACCGCCGGGTCCGTGTAATACCGCGCCGCGAGCGAGCGCACTGGCCCCGTATCGTCACGCATCGGAATAGAGCCCAAGCTTTTGACGCCGCGCGTAAAACGCATCGAGCCGATCCACGACATACTCATCCGCCACCGCGATCACAAAGCTCAGCAACGTCTCAAGAAGCGCGATCGTCGACACCGACGAGGGCACAAATTGCGGGGATTCCGTCGCGATCAGGAATGCATGATCCGCGCCCCGCACGATGGGGCTGGCGAGCGTGTCTGAGAGGGCGATGACCGTCACGCCTTGTTCACGGGCGATCTCCACTGCCTCCACCACCTCGACGCGGTAAGGATTGGTCGTCATCGCGATGAGCACGTCGCGCTCATCGGCCCAGGCCAAATCGTCCACCGGCACCGAGCCCGGCTTCGGGATCGCGTGGAAATCGACCATCCCCGTCCCGGCGAGATAGGTGAAGTTCTGGGCGTTCGACGCATTCACGCCGACACCCAACGTATAAACATCCCGCGCTGCCCAGATCGCCTTAGCCGCCTTTTGCAGCGCGCCCGCATCGATGCCCGCAAAGGTCTCTTCCAGATTGCGGAGCGCCGCGCCGACCATTTCAGCGTAAAGATTGCCCAGCTCGCCTGACTTCCCAATGCCTTGCAGCCACCGTGCGCGGTCTGGAAACGCCGCAGGCCCGTTCCGGATCGCATCCCGAAACGGCTCGCGGAAATCGTCATAGCCTTCAAAGCCCACCTGCCGCGCCATCCGCACGACGGTGTTTGGCTTCACCTTCGCGGCCTGAGCGATCTCGCGCACGGTCGAAACACCCACATCCGCGGGGTTCTCGAGCACGTAACGCGCCGCCTTCTGCGCCTCGGGCGTCAGGCTCTCCCATTCCGCGGAAAGCCGGTCCAACACGCTTAATGATACATTTGTGCCATTCATTATTGACGATGGTACAAACGTGCGCCTAGCGTGTCGAGGAAATTCGCGCGAGGGAACCGCCATGCCTGATACCTTTCCCACCCATGCCCGCGTCGTCATCGTGGGC
>JBCCYG010000011.1:0-27518 GCA_039190145.1 Pseudomonadota bacterium
AGGCCCACGGGCTGGTAGCCCCAGGAGCCGTCGAACGGGAACTCCGAGACGGGCAGGAATTCGAGATGGGTGAAGCCCATCCAGCTCGCGTAGTCGACGAGGTCCTTGGCCAGCTCTTTGTAGCTCAGCGGGCGGTTGCCATCCGCCCGGCGCCAGGAGGGTAGGTGTACCTCATAGATTGAGATCGGCGCGTCGCGGTTGTTGGCTGCGGTGCGGGTGTCCATCCATTCGCCATCGTCCCAGCCGTAGCCAGAAAGATCGCGCACAACGCTTGCCGTCTCCGGCGGATGTTGGGAGCCGAAGCCCAGGGGGTCGGCCTTTTCATGCGCCCCGCCTTGGCTCGGGGCGATCTCGTACTTGTATGTTACGCCTTCACCGATGCCGGGCAGGAATATCTCCCAGACCCCGGAAGAGCCCATGCGTCGCATGGGGAAGCGGCGGCCGTCCCAATTGCAGAAATCACCGATGACGCTCACCCGCGCGGCGTTTGGAGCCCAAACCGCGAAGTGGGTGCCTTCCACGCCCTCGTGCTTAATTGTGTGCGCGCCCAAGGCGTCCCAGAGCCTGCGATGGGTGCCCTCAGCGATGAGATGAACGTCCATGTCGCCCAGCACGGGGCCAAAGCGGTAGGGGTCATCGAATGTATGCGCGACCTCGCCATAGAGCGCCGTCAGCTCAGGCGTGAATTTCGAGTTTGGCACTTGGCCTGTGAAGAGCGGGCCGTCGAGCCGTGGAATATCAACTTTTTTCTTCCCGAATTTTACGGAAAGCGCCGTAGCGTCCGGGAGAAGTGCCACAAGCCAGGACTTACCCTTCGCCTTCCGGACACCCAAGACCGAGAACGGATCAGCATGCCGCGCGGCCAAGAGGTCGGCGATATCTGCGTCACTCAGATGCGGTGGCAGGGTGCTGCTCAACACGCGGTCTCCATCAAGTCGAAAGGCTTTGAAAACGCCGCTATGCCTCCCACAACTCGCCTAAGAGGTGCAAGTAGGAGGCATCGGCGCGGCATCGCTAGCTCTTTCGACCTATGATGAAGCCGTTTGCGCCCAGATCGAGGCGGTTTTTGTTGGATTTCGCGTTAACTGCGATTTCCGGCTCCAGGTCGCTCGTCATTTCCACCGAAACGGGGCTCTTGGACAAATTGAAGACGCAGACGAACGCTTCTCCGCGCTCATAGCCTATCACCGGATCGGGCAGACCAAGGAAGCGCTGGGCGCCGGTCCTTAGGTCTTCACTGCTGCTGCGCAGCTTTAGCAGCTGCCGGTAGAAGTTGAGGACGCTATCCGCATCGTCTTGCTGCACGTCCACCGCGCGATCTTTGGCGGGTTGTTTCACGGGTAGCCATGTGGAGTTCGCCAGGGAGAAGCCGCCGTTCGGTGCGTCCTTTGCCCAGGGGATAGGCGTGCGGTTATTGTCTCGCCCCACGGGCTCCGGCCAAAAGGCGATGCCTTGAACATCGGTAAGCTCCTCAAATGCCAACTCTGTGTCCACGAGCCCGAGCTCTTCGCCTTGATAAAGGCAAACGGAACCTTGGAACGTGAGCAGCAAAGCCGCGGATTGCTTGGCAATGGCATCGAGCGAGGCCCCGTGAGGCAGGAAGCGGCCCGCATGGCGCGGCACATCATGGTTCGAAAACGCCCAGCACGGCCAGCCCTCTGGAGCGCCCTCAAAGAACGCCTGAATCCGCTCACGAAAGTGGTCTGGTGTATACGTGTCGCCCAAGAGCTCAAAGGAATAAGCCATGTTGAGCCGCTTGCCGGAAGTGTACTGTCCCATGAGCTCGATGGATTTATGGGTATCGCCCACTTCGCCCACGGTTGCGCGAGCCTCATACTCATCGAGCAGCGCGCGAAGGCGCTCCAAGAAGGCAAGGTTCTCAGGCTGGCTCTTGGAAAAGAGCGCGTATTGCATGTCAAACGGTCGCGATGCCGTGGGCCCCCAATCGAAGTAATTGGCCGGGTTGTTCCGCAAAAGCGCGTCGTGGAAATAGAAGTTCACCGTGTCGAGCCGAAACCCATCCACGCCACGCTCGAGCCAGAAACGCATCGTGCTGAGCAGGTAGTCCTGCACCTCAGGATTATGAAAGTTCCAATCCGGCTGCGTGCTCAGGAAGTTGTGCATGTAATACTGCTTGCGGCGTGCGTCCCATGTCCAGGCCGGACCGCCAAAGATGCTCTGCCAATTGTTGGGCGGTGTGCCGTCCAAATTGGGGTCAGCCCAGACAAACCAATCCGCTTTGTCATTGTCCCGCGACTGGCGGCTCTCGGTGAAGTAGGCGTGCTGGTCGGACGCGTGAGAAATGACCTGATCGATGATCACCTTAAGCCCGAGATCATGGGCGCGTGCGAGCAGTTGGTCGAAATCATCGAGCGTCCCAAAGAGCGGGTCGATGTCTGTGTAGTTGGACACGTCATAGCCCATATCCTTCATGGGCGAGGTGAACACAGGCGAGAGCCAGATCGCATCAACGCCCAGCGACGCCACATGGTCGAGTTTTTCGGTAATGCCCTTGAGGTCACCGATACCGTTGCCGGTCGCATCCATGAAGGATCGAGGGTAGATTTGATATGTGACTGAGCCTCGCCACCATTCCGTTTGTGCCACAGGGCAGCCCTCCAACTTCTTCACGTTACTGCGCTCTGGTAACCTAACCAGTCAAATCGGCAGGGATTTGCAAGCTCACGGTAAAGGCCCAAGTTGCATTCCACAAACCAGCGTGATTTTGCGCAACGCAGGACGACCTTAGTGTTGCAGCTCCGCGGAGGAGAATGCGTGTGAGAGAAGCTTTGTTCCGAAGTACTTGGAACCAGTGGGTTGTGTCGCACTTTTGTGCCATCGCAGTTGTGTTTGCGCTGGCTCTGTACGGGCCTCTGGGCGCACAGTCTTTAAACCTTACCCCAAGTGATGAAGACCTAGCAGATCGGCTGCGGACCGAAGCTCTCGTCTTTGCAGCCGAGGAAGGCGCAACCGCGGGAGACATCATCGCGACGGCAAAAGGCGATTACGGGCGTCTCGTGGCTTTGCTGTATGAGGAGGGGTATTTTGGCGCTTCAGTTTCGATCCGGCTCGCTGGACGGGAGGCTGCCACTCTCAGCGCATTCGATGCGCCGTCAAACCTCACGCCAATAGAAATCGATGTCGATCTGGGATCCCGTTTCACCTTTGGCCTGGCGGATGTTGCTCCACTCGCGCCGGGGGCGATGACGCCTGAAGGCTTTCGGCCCGGCGCACAGGCGGGCACGGCGATTATCGGTCAGGCCGCTCGGGGGGCTGTTCTAGACTGGCGCAATGCGTCTCACGCAAAGGCCGAAATTACCGGACAAGAAGTCGTCGCGCGTCACCGAGACTCGGAGCTTGATGTGACCCTTAGGATTGATCCCGGGCCCGCGTTAACTTTTGGGGAACTGATCCTGCCCTCCGAAACCACCGTTCGAGGTCGTCGCCTAACTCGGATTGCTGGCCTACCCACGGGAGAGCCCTACAGCCCGGCCGCGCTGGCGCAGTCTCGCTCACGTCTGGTCCGGACCGGTGTGTTCAGCTCGGTCGTTTTGCGAGAAGCGGATATTCCCAACCTAGATGGCACCTTGGACATCGAAATGGCACTTGAGGCTGCACCGCCGCGACGGATCGGCTTTGGCGCCGAGGTAGACAGCACAAATGGCTTATCGCTCGAGGCTTTTTGGCTTCACCGCAATATTTTTGGCGGGGCGCAACGCCTGCGCTTTGATGCAGAAGTCGAAGGGCTCGGCGGTACAAGTGGCGGCATCGACTACTCGCTTGGCGTATCGCTGCGCACTCCGGCCTTCCGCCGAGCTGATGACACTCTTGAGGTCGGGATAAGGCTGGAGCGGCTCGATGAGAGTACATTTACCGAGAACCTGCTTGAGCTCGGGGCGCGTGCCGAGCGTCAAGTCAATGAAACGACGCTCATCGGGACCGGGCTCGGACTTCGTTTCTCAGACGTTAGCGATGACTTTGGTTCCCGGTCTTTGAGTCACTTGGTCTTTGTATTTGATGGGGAACGCGACAGGCGTGACGATGCGCTCAATCCAAGAGCTGGAACTTACGGCTTCTTGGAACTGCGCCCGTATATCGGCCTCGGGGATAGCGAAACGGGTGTCCGGCTCGAAGGGGACTTTCGCCGGTACCTTGCGCTTGGTGAAAGAACAACGATCGCCGGACGTACTCTTTTTGGCTCCGTGATTGGCACCGAGATCGATGATACGCCGCCTGAATACCTCTTTTTCTCTGGCGGTGGCGGCACCGTCCGCGGTCAAGGTTTCCAGTCACTTTCAATCGAGGAGGACGGCGATGAAAGTGGCGGGCGGAGTTTCGCGGGTCTGTCGCTTGAACTTCGCCAGGACGTTACAGAGGCTCTGGGTGTGGTAGGCTTTGTCGACTACGGCTTTCTTTCTGCCGATAGCGATTGGAGCGACGGTGAAGACCATGTCGGTGCGGGTCTTGGTCTTCGTTACAACACGGCGCTAGGGCCGCTGCGCGTGGATGTGGGGGTACCGGTCGGTACGTCCTCGGATGGCACCGACTACGGCATTTACATTGGTCTGGGGCAGTCGTTTTGAGAGTTCTCACCGTCGTCCTATTGCTCCTTGTGCCGCTTGCGGCGGCTGCGCAGAACACGCGGCTCGAAGCACTGCTCGAAAACCAACTGTCGAGCGATGATCGCACTGTTGAGATAGACGGGTTTGCTGGCGCACTGACCGCGCAGGCAACGATGGATGCGATGCGCTTTTCCGACCGGGAAGGTGTGTGGCTTGAGCTTACGGATATCGTACTTGACTGGAATCGGGGTGCGCTTTTTCGAGGGCGGCTGGAAGTAACGCAGCTGACGGCTGCGCGCATTGCCTTTGAGAGGAGCCCTATCAGCGAGGGGCCTGATCTGCCGAGCTCGGAGTCTTCTGGCTTCCGCATCCCGGACCTTCCCGTGACAATTCAGATTGATCGTCTGGCTGTTGATCAGATTTCGTTGGGTCCCGCGGTCCTTGGCGAACCTTTGACAGCGAAGGCAGAGCTTTCTGCGGTTCTCCGAGATGGTGGGCTCGATCTGACCCTCCTGGCAGAGCGAACGGACGCCAAAGCCGGGACGGCAAATATCGCACTCGCCTTTTCGCCGGAGGACGAAACCCTCTCGATCAATGTTGATGTAAGCGAGCCGCCGGAAGGGGTGGTGGCACGTGCGTTGGCGCTGCCTGGGTTGCCTTCGGTGGAGCTGCAAGTTTCTGGTGACGGCCCGCTCGATGCTTTCGCGGCCGAGCTTCAGCTCGCCACCGATGGCCAGGAGCGTTTGGGCGGGCAGGCTACCCTCGTTGCGATAGAAGGCGGACGCACGTTTGACTTGGCAATCGCTGGCGACATCCGCCCGCTGCTGGAGACCGACAGTCGCGCGTTCTTTGGAGATGAGACGCGGCTCACGGCTCGGGGGCAAACGGGAGACGCAGGTGACCTCATCTTAGAGGAACTTAGGCTCGAAGCTGATGACCTGCGCCTCGAAGGCCGCGCCTCATTGGATGCCGACCGTGCGCCGGTACTCATTTCGCTTTCCGGCGAGCTTGGTGCAGGAGAGCGGACGACGCTACCGGGAACAGAGGTATCGCTTGCGGGGGCCGACCTTACGGTTGAGTTTGACGCCGCCACGTCTGAGGAGTGGCGCGCCGTGATCGAAGCTGGTGAGGTTGTAGCAGCCGGATTTCAAGTGGGCGCGCTAGAGCTCGATGGTGTCGGCATACTTGACCCCAGCGCTTCCATTCCTTTCGCGGGTAGGATCACAGCTCTCGCAGATGGCTTGAGCACGCCCGAAGATCCTGCACTTCAAGCGGCGCTAGGGTCGCGGGCCGAAATCGCGTTTGATCTCTCCGGTGAAGAGGGCGGCGTTATCCGTATCGCAGATCTGGCGGTAGCCACCGCCAACCTACAAGCAACAGGCAATGCAACTGCAACGCCCGTCGATGGACGCGTAAGCCTTCAGGCAGACATATCCGCGTCCGCTCCTGACCTTTCCCCTTTTTCCAGCCTCACCGGCCTTGATTTGACGGGCCTTTTGGAAGCTGATGTCTCAGCCGACGCTGACTTGCCCGGGGGGGCCATTTCGCTCGACCTGGCGGGGCGCTCCGATGGTTTGAGCTTGGGCGTTCAAGCGCTGGAGCCGCTCTTAAATCCAGAAAGTGAACTAAGCCTCGCTGTTCAACGCGATGAGAGCGGCACGCGCATTGAAGATTTCACTCTGGAAAACAGCGAGCTGACCGCGGAGGTAAGTGGCGATCTCAACTCCGAGGAAGGCGGGCTCGCCATCAACGCGCGGCTCCGTGAATTAGGTCTTTTCACGGACGCGGTGGCCGGTCCTGTTTCCTTAGATGTTGTGCTCGAAGATGCTCAAGGTGAACGTGCCATCGAGGGACAAATCGAGACAGATTTCGGATTCGCTACCTCACTCCAGGGTGCGCTCGCAGGAGAGGCGCCAAGTCTTCAACTGCTAGGGTCTCTTCGTGAGGTGGAGAGGTTTGTCCCGCAGCTTAATGGGGCTGCGCAGTTTGACGCCTCACTTGATCTGGCCCCGGAGTTCCCGATGCTTCAGGCCGCTTTGAACGCTAATCCGGGTGTGAGGCTCTTGGTAAACGGCCCTGTCAGCGGGCCGGACCAGGGCTTTGACATAGAGGCGCTCATAGACGATCTCGCCGCTTTCGGCGCGCCGTTGCCAGGCCCGGCGGGAGTAACTGCCAAGGTCAGCGATCTCTCTAACGGACCACTGATTGCCGCTGAGGCAACCGCAACGCCCGGTATCACCGCGCAGCTGTCAGGGCGGGCTACCGGCCCGGATGCGGAGCTTAGTGTTGTGGCAAGTGTTGCCGATGCAGGTTTCCTTGCTCCTCAACTTCCAGGTCGCATTGACCTAAACGCTACGCTCACCGACCCGATTGAAGAGCGCCTCATTTCGGCTCGCCTTGAAAGCGCTGTTGGCCTCACGGCTGCGGTCACTGGGGCGCTTTCTGAGGAAAGTGACACTCTAGACATTGACGCGCGCCTTAACTCGCTCAATCGCTTCGTTCCTGGGCTCTCCGGCGGTGCGAACGTGACTGCTCGGGTCGTAAACCTTTTGGGCACTCCCGCGATTGAGGGGCAACTCACAACTGACAGCGGTGCGCGTGCGGACGTAAATGCAACTTTCGGGCTCCCAAACGGCGCGGTACAGGTGGCGGCCGGTGGCAGCGTCCCACTTTCGGCTGTTTCCGATCTTTTAGGTGATCGTTCTATCCAAGGTGACGCGACTTTCGACTTGGCGCTAAGAGGGCAGCCAGTGCTTTCGGGCCTCACAGGCTCGCTTACAACAACGGATGCCCGTCTCTTCGACCCGACTTTGGGACTGACGATGAGCCCCATTAGTACGAACGTTTCGCTCTCCGGCGGTCGCGCGACCATAAATGGGCAAGCTGCAATCGAGGGGACACCGATCCGCTTCAACGGCGGGGCAGGGCTCGCGGCACCGTTCCCCCTCGAGGTGTCGATTAGCACCGTGCGCCTGCCCGTTAACTACACAGACATCTTAGGCAGCGAGGTGACGGCTGATCTTTCTGTCACGGGTTCTTTGCAAACACAGATAGCCGTGGCTGGCGCCGTTCGCGTCGAAGATGTTGAGATTCGTATCCCTGATACCGGGCTCGGTGGTGCGACGGATATCCCACCTATTCGCCATGAAGGGGCTCCCTCCGACGTGCGTCAGACGCTTGATCGCGCGGGTATCAGCTTGACCGGGGTTGAGCCTGGGGCGGGCGGCGGGCCGCTCATCCCCCTGGATATTAGTGTCAGTACAACAACGCCGATCTTTGTGCGCGGACGCGGGCTGGATGCAGGGTTTTCGGGCGACATCCGCTTGACGGGCACGGCAAGCGCCCCGGTACCGATCGGTCGCTTCGGGCTCACACGCGGCAGGCTCGACTTTCTGGGGCGTCGGCTCGACCTCGATAACGAGAGCCAGATAACCTTTGCAGGCTCCCTCCTGCCTAGCCTCGATATCACTTCTACAGCCGAGGTCGACGATGTAACCGCTCGTATTGGGCTTGCAGGGCCAGTTGATAGCCCCGAGCTAACGCTGTCCTCCACGCCAGAGCTCCCAGAAGACGAGATACTGGCGCGAGTGCTTTTTGGTCGGGGTATTGAGACGCTCTCGGCATTCCAGGTCGGGCGACTTGTGAACTCTTTGAGAAAACTAAGCGGTGAGGCCGGTCCGGGCATCCTTGAAGGAACGCGGGCGGGTCTTGGCGTCGACGATGTTGATCTACGCACAGATGAGGCCACCGGAGAAACCGCGCTTGCCATTGGTCAGACGATTGACGACGGAATCTATTCAGAGGTTGAGGTGGAAAGCGGCGGCAAGACCACCATCCAGCTCAATCTTGATCTCACGGACAGCACGACGCTGAGAGGGTCGGCCTCCTCGGATGGGGAGACCGGCGTTGGCGTGTTTTGGGAGCGCGACTACTAGGCGGCGTTACGGAACCGCAGGTTATCGCGCGACAGCTGATCGAGGCTAGTAATGCCCATGAGTTTCATATCGCGCTCGATTTCGGTGCGAAGGTTGCCGAGCGCTTTTTCGACGCCGGCGCCGCCCGCAGCGGCCAGGGCATAAAGATAAAGACGCCCGCCTGAGCAGGCTTTCGCGCCGACAGAGAGTGCTTTTAGCACGTGGGTGCCGCGCTGAATGCCGCCTTCGCAGACCACATCGATCTTATCACCGACGGCGTCGCAGATTTCCGCGAGCTGATCGAATGGCGCGCGGGAGCCATCGAGCTGCCGCCCGCCATGGTTCGACACCATGATACCCGTGCAGCCAATGTCGACGGCGCGCTTGGCGTCTTCGACCGACATGATGCCCTTGAGCGCGAATTGGCCGTCCCACTTCTTGCAGAGCTCCTCGGCGTCCTTCCAGTTCATGTTTTGGTCGAGCATGGTCGAGAAGTAATCGCCTACGCTCACGGCAAGGTTCGTGCCCGCGCTCACGTGACCGGAGAGGTGGGGCATGTCGAACTTCTCCTTCGTGAAGAAGTTCCAAGCCCACTTCGGATGGGTCGCGAACGAGAAAACGGAGGAGGGCGTAAGCTTAGGCGGTGAGGTGAAACCTGTTCGCAAGTCGCGCTCTCGATTGCCGCCCGTGATTGTATCGACGGTGAGCGCCATGACGTTGAAATTCGCCGCCTTGGCCCGCTCCAATAGAGCATCATTGAGGCCGCGATCCTTGTGGAAGTAGAATTGGAACATCTTCGGTCCCGGCGCGATCTTTGCGATCTCTTCCACGGTCGTCGTGGCCAGAGATGAAACGCCAAACATCGTGCCATATTTTGTGGCGGCCTTGGCCACGCCCTTTTCCCCCTCATGATGGAAGAGGCGTTGCAAGGCAGTAGGCGCGCAATAGACGGGCATGTCTAGCTTTTGCCCCATAACCTCGACGCTCATGTCCACGTCTTGGACGCCGTTGAGCACCGACGGGATCAGATCGACATCGTCGTAAGCGCTCGTGTTTCGTTTGTAAGTGATCTCATCATCGGCCGCGCCATCGATGTAGTGAAAGATAGGTGAGGGCAGCCGACGCTTAGCAAGTGCACGAAAGTCCTTAAAATTGTGGCAGTTTGAAAGGCCCATGGCACTCACTCCGTTCTATTGGTAATAAATTATTACCAATCACAGGTTGCACTTGCAAGAGCGCGTGACAGGCTGAAACCACAAATTGGTTTCGACAAGGTTTCACCTATTTTAAGGAGCGTAGACGGACAGGAGGCCAAGATGGCCGACGAAGCAAAGAAACGCCCACACATTGTCATCATCGGCGCCGGCTTTGGCGGCTTGACTGCGGCGCGCCAGTTTCGTGGCGCGGATGTTGATGTGACGCTGATCGATAAGCGCAACTATCACCTCTTTCAGCCGCTGCTTTACCAGGTCGCGACGGCCGACCTTTCACCGTCGGATGTGGCGTGGCCGATCCGGGGGATATTCACGGATCAGCGCAACGTGCGGGTGGCGCTCACCGAGGTGGAGGGCATCGACCTCGAAAACCGTCGCGTGATCGGTGACACGGCGAGTTTTGACTATGATCACCTGATTATAGCCACGGGTGCCCAGCATTCCTATTTCGGCAATGAGCAGTGGGAACCGCACGCTCCGGGCCTCAAGCGCATTGTTGATGCAACGGAGATCCGCAAACGCGTGCTAGTCGCGTTTGAGAAGGCGGAAGTAGCCACCGACCCCGAAGAGCAGGCGCGCCTCTTGACCTTTGTCATTGTTGGCGCTGGGCCCACGGGCGTCGAGATGGCTGGAGCGATTTCTGAGCTTGCGCGCCAATCGCTCGCTAAGGACTTTCGCCATATCGACCCCACGCAGACGCGCGTTGTGCTGGTCGAGGGTGGGCCCCGCGTTTTGGCGACCATGCCGGAAGAGCTTTCCGAAAAGGCACGGCAGTCACTTGAGCGGCTGGGCGTCGAGGTCCAGCTTTCCACCATGGTCGAGGACATCAATGAAGAGGGTGTGGCGACATCCAAAGGTTTCATTCAAGCCGTGACGAAGATTTGGGGCGCCGGCGTTGCGGTCCCAAAACTCGGCGGATGGCTCGATGCGGAGACAGACAGGGCAGGGCGCGTGGTCGTAGGGCCCGACCTGTCGCTGCCTGGCCATCCCGAAGTCTACATTATTGGGGATGCGGCTAAGGTACCTTGGAAAGACGGCGCCGACGTTCCTGGCATCGCGCCAGCGGCAAAGCAGGCGGGGAAGTACGTCGGCAAGCGGCTTCTCGCCCTTGCGAAGGGTCAGGATCCGAGCCGTGCGCCCTTCAAGTACAAGCATCGCGGAAACCTCGCGACGATTGGCCGGAATGCAGCGGTGATCGACATGGGCTGGCTGAAGCTCAGCGGCCCTCTCGCGTGGTGGATATGGGGCTTTGCCCATGTCTACTTTCTAATCGGCGTGCGGCGCCCGGTCTTTGTTCTGCTGAGCTGGTTTTGGTCTTACATTACCTTTTCGAAGGGTTCTCGGCTCATTACAGGCCTGCGTCCACTCTACATCGCGGCAGAAGAGCGTGATCGAAAACGGGAAAAGAAAGCGGCCTAGGCCGTCTTTGCCACATCCGGTGCAGCATCAGCGGCCTCAACCATTGCGCTGGCGATGAGTTGGTAGGCCGTAACCCAAGCCTGCTCTTCTTCCGCGCTGAGGCCCCCAGGTGTAACTTGTTTTAGAGCAGTAACCAGCGCGATCCCTACGACCTCATAATGCGCTGCCGTCGCGCCGTAGCCCTTATGCCGCTCACCTAACGCGCGAACTGCTGCTAGAATGCCGTCTAGTTTGTTGAGGTTAGTCACAACGAGGTTGAGCGTGTGCGCAAGCTTGTCTTTCTGCCCTGACATGTCGTCTGGAAAGAGCGGGCGTGCCTCTGGCGCCATCTCAAAGAGGGTGTCGTAGAATAGCGTTGTCAGCTTGTTCTTGTAGGGAAAGACGCGCCCAAAACTAAACGTAACATGGCGGGCTTCTGCCGGGGTCATGAGGTGCCTCCGTTCTTTCATTCAGGCATGGTTAGAAGGCGGCTTAACGTGGCCGAGGTTCACGAATGCCTAACAAAACCTCTCTTTATTCAAATGCTTCGCGTTGCGTCTTTGGCTCGGCTCGGTAGGGTCTCTAGGGATGGGAGGACTGCATGGGTGCACCGGTAAACAAACTCAAAGCGCGGCTTCTGGCGGGTGAGCGTTGCCACGGCTGTTGGCTTGGCCTTGCAGATGCCTATTCTGCTGAGCTCGCGGGGACGGCTGGTTTTGACTGGCTTCTCATCGACGGCGAGCATGCTCCCAATGACATCCGGTCGATCCTGTCCCAGCTGCGCGCAGTGCAGGCGGGACGATCAGAGCCGGTCGTGCGGTTGCCTGATGGTGACCCAGTTAAGATCAAGCAGGTTTTGGATATCGGCGCGCAGACGCTTCTTATACCGATTGTCGAGAGTGCTGAGCAGGCCGAGCTGCTGGTGCGCGCCACCCGCTACCCGCCCCGAGGTATTCGGGGTGTCGGGGCAGCACTCGCGCGCGCGTCAAGCTTTGGCAGTGAAAGCGACTACCTGGCCACGGCTGATGCTGAGATTTGCCTAATCTTGCAGGTTGAAAATCGCGCCGGCCTCGCGGCTCTAGATGACATCGTGAATGTCGAGGGGGTGGATGTTGTTTTCATTGGCCCAGCGGATCTTGCTGCTGATCTCGGCCTATCCGGCCCGGCTGATCCTCAGGCTCGCAAGATAGTCATGGAGGCGCTTTCGCGTATCGTGGCGCGGGGTAAGTTCGCGGGCGTGCTCGGGTTTCAGCGCGACTACATCGACGCGGCGACTGAGGCTGGCGCGACATTCCTCGGGGTGGGTGCCGATATCACTATTTTGCGCGAGGCATTGGCAGCGCGCGCTCAGGAATATCGTTAGGCGTTGTTACACTCTTGCCATGAAGGCAGCGCTTTCGCGGAGAAGCTCAGTGTTTCGGTTGTTCTCGACTTCGATGCGGTCCACCTCAGCAAGCGCGCAGATCCGTATCAGCTCATCGGCTAGCCGTGTCGCACGGCCACTGCCAAAACGCACTTTGCGCTCAGGCCAGTAGCCCTGCACGCGAAGCACACCCGCCGCACGGTCGGCTTTGAGGTCGATCCGCCCTGTAAGCTCGGTTCCCTCGAGGATTGGGAAGACGTAATAGCCGTATTGCCGCTTCGCCTCGGGGACAAATACCTCGATCCGGTACTCAAATCCGAAAAGCCGCTCTATGCGTTTTCTATCGCGCAGGGCGGGATCAAATGGGCTCAAAATGCGCATCCGCGGACTGGGATCAGGAAGGTGAGCGAGTTGGTCCTCCCATCCCTCTTGCGCGAGTGCGGGGCGCAGGCTGCCGTCCCTGCTTTCCACTTCGATCTCGACAAGCCCGTTGGTCGCCTCTTGCGCCCAGGCCCCAAGCTCTGCCTTTGAGAAGATGTCCCAAAAAGCAGAAAGCTCTGAGGCGGTGCCAAATCCCAGACGTTGAAGCGCTGATCTCGCGGACCAATCAAGGCTTTCCGCCCGCTCACTGCGTGCATTGAGCGCCTCGGGCGGAAGGACACGCTCTGCCAAATCGTACACTTTTGAAAAGCCGCGTCGGTGGCAGATCGCCAATTCCCCACTTCTCCAAAGGTATTCCAACGCAACCTTTGTTGGTTTCCAGTCCCACCAGCCGTCACCGTTTTGACGTTTGCCATCGCCGAGCTCCGCTGAGCTTAGCGCGCCCTCGTCGGCTATCCGCTTTAGTATGTGGTCAAACTCCGAGTGGAACCCTTCACGACCCCACTGCTTCCACCGTTCCGAAAGCGCGTTGCGATCTGCCGCGTGTTTGTGACGCCAGTGCCTATAGTAGACAGACGGCACTAGGGCCGCGTCATGAGTCCACGCCTCAAAAAGCAGACGCGGACGGGCCACGCACTTCAGCAGCTTTCCTTGCCGATAGCGAGGCCGACGGGCCCAGAGGATGTGGTCGTGTGCCCGCGCCAGCGTGTTGATGCTATCGACCTGAACAAAGCCAAGAGCCTCTACCGTGCTGGCAATATCTGCCAGCCTAACGTCGCCGTGCGGCCGCTCAAGGAGCCCATGGCAGGCGAGGAAGAGCTTTCGCGCGTCACCATTTGCCAAATGGGGCCTGGATGATTGGGGCAAAGCGGCGTCTTTCTGAAAAGTCTACGCAAAACGCTAGGGCCGCTGTGCTACAGCCACAAGCCGGTTAAGCGAATTTTAGACCTTGGCAGAGATGTTGCGCCCAATCGCCAGGGGGCATGCATGCGCTTTTTCAACGCCATAGATATCCGGGTCAAACTGCCTGTCATGATGATCGCGGCTGTCATAATTGCGGCCGCCCTGGCGAATTACGCAGCTCTGCAACACGGGCGCGAGGCCCTTCGCGCGGCCGGGCATGCGCGGCTTGACGCAGTGCTCAATGACCGCCAGGACAAGTTACATGCCTGGCTTGAAGACCTAGAGGCAGAAGTCGTCGCGCAGGGGAGTAACCCCTTTGTGGTGACTGCTTTCCGAGCATTCCGAAAAGGATGGATCCGAGTGCAGGAGGCCAACCCAGGCGATCTCGGGCGAGACGCGCTGCGCGACGGCGTTGACGGCGGCGGATCCGTATCGCTTGAGGCGGTCTATGCGTCTGCGCTGCAGAGATATGACGGTTACTTTAAAAGCTTGAGCGAACGCGTAGACTTTGCCGATGTGCTTCTTCTCGATCCTGAAGGAAACGTCGTCTATTCGGTCAATCGAGGGGTAGAGTTCACGGCAAATGTGCTCAAAGGCCCCTTGGCCCAATCTGGTTTGGCAGACGCGTTTTCCACGGCGCTCGAGAAGCAGGGACCAGATCCGGTTTCCACAGTCTATGAGGGCTATCTCGGTAGCAACTATGAGGCCACGAGCTTTATGGCACGGCCGTTGCGCGATGCTCTCGGTAACGCCATTGGCGTGGTCGTTTTCCGGCTTAGGACGTCGCGACTTCAAGAAATTCTTTTGGATCGCTCCAATTTGGGAGACCAAGGTCAAGCTTTTCTTGTGAGTGCAGACCGAGGCGTTGTGATCGGCCCGAAGGATTTGCTGGCTCAAGTGGAAGAGATCAGCCAGTCTAAACCTGTCATCAGCGCTGTAGAGGGAACGGGCGGCGTTCTTGATGTTGATCTGGCAGGTGAAACGAAGAGCGTTCATTTCCTTTCTATTTCCCTGTTTGGACAAAACTGGGCGCTCATCGTTCAGCAACCGTTGGCCGAGATAAAGGCGCCCGCGGCGGCCATGGGACGCGAAATGCGTAGAGATGCGCTTGTCATCCTGCTCTTCGCAGGCCTAGTCGCCTTTGCTTTGGCGCGATCTGTATCGGCGCCCCTTGGGCGATTGCAGAGCGCCATGGATAGTATCCGCCAAGGGCGACATGGCGAGCGCATTCCTTGTACGGAGCGTGGTGACGAGGTCGGACGCATGGCGCGCGATCTTTCCGATTTCCGCGATGCGATGGTTCAGAATGAGGAGATGGCACGAGAGAACTCTTACAAGAGTGCCGCGTTTGAAGGCGCGTCTTCTGCGCAAACTCTTATCGATCTCGACATGCAGATCGCCTATGCCAACGGTGCCTTTGGAGAGTTGGTCGCAGCAAATCTAGACACTCTTAGGGAGCGTGTGCCGGGGCTGCGGGCTCACGACGTTGTTGGTCAGTCGATTGACATCTTCCAAGATGACCCAGAACGCATCCGCGGCATCGTCAATACCCGTGACTGCTTGCCGTATCGCATCGACCTCGCAATTGGCGACCGCAATCTGGTTTTAACCTTCTCTTTGGTACGCGACCGTGCGCACAAACCGCTCGGCTACGTGGTCGAGTGGAAAGACGTCACCGAAGCGAGAATGCGAGAGGCTATGCTTGAGGCCATCAATACGCGTCAGGTCATGGCTGAGTTCGACATGGAAGGCGGGTTGGTGACAGCGAACCCGGCGTTCTGCACACTCATGGCTGACCGCTTTGAAGCGCTAAAAGGCAAGCAACTCGACGATCTGCTTGAGCCGGCGGACGACATCGTTGCGGGCGGCGAGATGGAAGGCGAGGGGGATTTGCCGGGGCAGACCCGTTTTATCACAATCGGCAGGCAGCGCATCCTCGAAGGCGGCATGACCACTGTGCTCGACCATACGGGTGTCCCGAACCGGCTCCTTCTCATTGGGCAAGACATCACGCGGGATCATGAGCGCCTCCTCAAAGCAGAAACGGAGAAGCGGGCGCTCATCAAGGAACAAAGCGTAGTGGTAGAAGAGGTGAGCGAGGCGCTTTCGGCCCTCGCGCGCGGTGACCTTTCCAACCGCATAGAGACGGCGTTTCCAGGGGCTTATGAGCCCCTCCGCCGTGACTTCAACGCCGCGCTCGAAACACTTTCTGGCGCTATGGCGACGGTGCTGCAAAATGCCGGCGCGATCCGCGGCGAAGCGCGCGAGATCGCAAATGCGGCCGAGGATCTGAGCAAACGCACTGAGCATCAGGCCGCCACGCTCGAGGAAACGGCGGCGGCGCTTGATGTGTTGACGGAAAACCTGACGGTCGCGGCAGGCGAAGCCGAGCAGGCGGACGACGTTGTTCGCCGCGCTAAAGATCACGCTGAGAAGTCGGGGGGCGTGGTCGCTGAGGCCGTCAACGCCATGGGGCAGATAGAGGCTAGTTCTGGAGAAATTTCGCGCATCATCGGTGTGATCGATGACATTGCATTCCAGACAAACCTCTTGGCCTTGAATGCCGGTGTCGAGGCTGCTCGGGCTGGTGAGGCGGGCAGGGGCTTTGCGGTGGTTGCGTCCGAGGTCCGCGCCCTGGCACAGCGCTCCGCAGATGCCGCGCGGGAAATTACAACGCTAATCTCCAAGAGTGGCGCCCATGTCGAACAAGGTGTGGGGCTCGTGGGAGAAGCCGGAGCAGCCCTACGGGCTATCGTCGAAACCATCAACGATGTTTCACAGCACGTCTCGCAAATCGCTGTCTCGGCGGGCGAACAGTCGCGCAGCGTCGCCGAAATAAATGCCGCTATGACCAATCTCGACCACGTCACGCAACAGAATGCGGCCATGTTCCAGGAAACCACAGCGGCAAGCCACGCGCTGACCCATGAGGCCGAGCTTCTTAGTAAAGCCATGGCTCAGTTTGAAATTGCGTCGCCGCAGGCACTAACCCCCACGGAAGTATCGGTGGGCGACACACCACTGGACGACGTTGCTAAAGCCATTTCCGAGCTCGACGATAAGCATGAGGATGTACACTTCACTGAAGGCAGTGAAGACGTTGGGTTCGCGGAACCAGTGGCAGTTGGGCAAGGCCTCGCGCCGCACCAAGCAGGTGTAGTACCCCAAATAGATGGAGAAGCAGAACCTGGCATTTGGGAAGACTTCTAGGTGCCGGGGGTCGCCACGACTCGTCATGTTAGTCAAGGCGAGGTGTTCATCGCTTATAATCGGGAAGCAAGCTGCGGCACGATCCTTGGATCTTGCGTGGCCACCGTCATTTGGGACCCCGTGGTGGAAATAGGCGGTCTCAATCATCTTCTCCTCCCGCCGTCCGGAGCGCTTGATCCCTATTCCGAAGAGCACGAGGTGAATCTGATGGAGCTTTTGATCAACGGAGTTTTGCGTCAAGGCGCAAGCCGTGCGCGTCTTGAGGCAAAGGTTTTTGGCGGCGCCCGAATGATTGATGGGCTGGGGACCACTGGGCCCGCAAATGCAGCTTTCGTGGAACGCTATCTTGAGGCCGAAAGAATTCCCTGCACGGCCCGCTCCCTTGGGGGACGCCACGCGCGCCGCCTCCTTGCCTGGCCAGCCCAAGGTCGTATCCAGCAGCTCCGCTTGCGGAGGTTTGACGAAGTCATTAACCAATATGACAGCGCTGCTCTCCGCGCGCGTGCCCTGCGGCTTTCTGGCGTCGAGTTGCTTTGACTTTTTCGCCTGCCCCAGCGCCTAGCGTCGGCGATAAATCGTGTGTTCTTGAACCTCTAGCTTGGGCGCTGCGGCTCCTTTGATGCGCTCCGAATGACCTACGAACAGCCAGCCGCGATCCGTCAGTTTTTCTTGGAATCGCGACCAAAGAGACCTTTGCCCCGTAGCGTCAAAGTAAATCACTACGTTCCGGCAAAAGATCACATCAAAATGACCCGGCATTGGCCATGCGCTGTGGAGGTTGAGCTCTCGAAAAATTGTGAGCGTACGCAGCGCGGGACCCGCGCTGCAGGTGTCCGCGCTCTTGTCACGAGAGAAGTATTGAGCTGCCTGAATCTTATCGACCTGCTCCATCATGGAGCCATGATACGTCCCAAGCTGAGCAAATCGAACGACCGATGGATCAATGTCAGTGCCCAAAATCCGAATATCAAGTGTCGCTGCCTTAGATTCCAGTCCTAGGATTGTCAGCGCGATTGAGTACGCTTCTTGCCCGTTAGCACATCCGGCAGACCAGATCCTAATACGGGCTCCTTCGTTTGCTTGGCGAAGCAGAGGCGGCAGTACAGTTTCGCGCAGGGCGTCGAAATGATGTGGCTCGCGGAAAAAGTGAGAGATGTTGGTTGTCAGCGCCGCCACCATTCGTCGACGCTCCGGCGCGTTCGGAGTTTCAATGAGCCTGAGATATTCGTCAAAGTCGTTAAGCCCGAGCCGACTGAGCCGCTTTGATAGACGCGCTGATACCATCGCCTTTTTTGACGGGCCAATGGCAAGGCCCGCCGCTTCATGGGCAATTGAAGCAATCACACGGAGGTTTCCGTCGCTCAGTTCCATGTGCTCGGCCCTTGCGGCAGATGCTGTAGCTCGGCGCCTAGGCTGCGGCATTCTCCCGGGAAAATGGTTTTTCGCGAGGCGCCAACCTCTCGGCAGCCAAGACGCGGATCATTCGATCTTCCTCAAGGATAAGCCCGCGAACGCAGCTCTCGTCAAAGGTGTCTCCGACCTGCGGTGGTTCTTGGATCGCCTCTGTACTCACAGTGAGAATGTCAGAGACGCTATCCACTGTGATGCCAAATAGCCGCTCTTCTTCTTTGATAACCACGAAGACTGCTCTTTCGTGTGCGCGCTCTCCGTCGAGTTCAAGGCGTGCCGCTAGGTCGAGGATGGGCAATACGGTGCCGCGAAGGTTGATCACGCCGCGCACATAGCTTGCCGTTTTCGGAAGTGGAGTTGGTTTCGACCAATTGCGGATCTCACGGACCAGCATGATGTCGATGGCATAGTCCTGAGCGCCGATGCTGAAGGTGAGAAGCTCGACTTGACCTTCTGCTTTCTGCGCGCCGTCATCAAGGGAAGCTAGTGGATCCGGTTGGGTCACGAGTGTGTCCTCACTATGCTGAAAGGTTGAGGGGGATGGAGGCCCCTTGAGCCGCCCCGAGCCCTTCGGGCGCTAGTGTTGGATCGAAAGGGTCGATGATAAGAGCGATTTTGCCGTCGCCAAGGATCGTCGCGGCCGCGACTGAGCTTTCGGACGTAAAGCCGTCCTGTAGGCCTTTTATAACGACTTGCCGCTGCTCATGGATTTCGTCGATGACGATGGCGACGGGTGCCTTGCCCTCGCTCTGGATGATCAATGCTACGCTTCCGCCAAGTTCCGCTTGATAGCCGTGGTAGCCGAGCGCCTGTCCCAGATCGACAAGGGCGATCGCCTTTCCGATGTAGCGTAGCATACGTCGGCCGGGGCCAAGCTCTAGGACGTCTTCCGGAGCCACAGTGATTGTCTCGTGAATTGTGGAAAGCGGAAAGACCAAGGTTTCACTAGCGGCGCTCACGATCATAGCGTCAAGCACGGCCAGCGTGAGGGGCAGGGCGATCTCAAAACGTGTGCCGCGTCCTTTCTCACTTTCCACTGAGATCCGACCGCCCAGGGCGTGAACAGAAGCGCGAACCACGTCCATCCCGACCCCGCGACCGGAAAGTGCCGAAACTTCTTCGGCCGTCGAAAACCCAGGTCGGAAAAGCAAGTGATCGATTTCCTGCGGGGTGAGCTCTGTTTGGGGCACGATGAGGCCTTTTGAGCGCGCCCTAGCCAGCACCTTGTCGCGGTCAATCCCGGCGCCGTCATCTGTAATCTCTAGGATAACCTGACCAGATCGATGAAAGGCGCGTAGCTTAATGCTGCCAATTTCAGACTTGCCGAGGGCTTGTCTCTGGCTCGGCATCTCGATGCCATGATCAACTGCGTTGCGGATCATGTGTGTGAGAGGGTCGGCCAAGCGCTCAATGACGGTTTTGTCGATTTCTGTGTCTTGCCCCTCAGTGACAAATTCGATCTGCTTTCCAGCTGTGAGCGCGGCCTCGCGGCAGATGCGCGCCATGCGTTGGAAGAGCGGTTTGACTGGCTGCGCGCGGATTTGCATGACGCTATCCTGCAGGTCGCGGGTCAAACGGATTAGCTCCTCGAGGCCGAGGCTGTGATCCGAGTTGGACTGAACACCGAGCTCGTCAGCAGAACGCGCTAGCATGGCTTGATTGATGACGAGCTCACCGACGAGATTGACGAGCCTGTCGATCCTCTCAAGCCCTACCCGGATCGTGGGTGCTGTACTGGAGGTAGCACTAGACTGCGGCATGCTTGTCCGTACTGGAGCCGATGTGGCATCAGATCCTGGGACGGGCGCGAATTTGAGGGCTCCGTCCGGGTCGAGCTCCGAGAGAGCGGCCTCAAGCTTCTCGGGAGGTAGCTCTGTATGCAAGTTAACCGACCAAGAAACGCAGCATGCCTCCGGATCGTATTCTTTAAGCGATGGGATCGACGTGGGGTCGATATTCGCATGAACTGTGCCTAGCGTTTCCAGAGCTTTCAGTATGCGTCCTGCACTTTCGCCCGAAAGCGTAAACCGCATTTCTCGCGTTGATCCTGACTCTTGCGGCTGAGCGAGGAGAGCAGCATCCTCCAAGCGGGCTTCCTCAGATATTTCAATGCCTTGAGACGCAAGGCCAATCAGCGCCGCAAGGCGGTCAGCGGCCTGCTGGAGCGAGGGAACATCACTGACCTCTGGTACAGTGGCGGCTTCACGAAACACAGCGAGGCGCGTCTCAAAGCCGTGCGCGAAGTCAGCCAAGTCCGCCATGGCAAATGCCGCGGCACCGCCTTTGATGGAATGAACAGCTCGAAACACCGAATTGAAACTTTCCGCTGTGCCGTGCCCCGCCGCTAATGCATCGAGCGCGTCTGTTAGCTCCTCAAGCAATTCTTCGCACTCGACGAAGAACCCGGCCTTGATCTCGGCCACCGGGTCGGCAGCGAGATCGGTGGCCGCACCCTTTGAGGATTTGGCGCCTCCAGACATCGTTAGCCGGCGATCATGCGCAAGGCGCGCACGAGTTTCTCTGGATCGAAAGGTTTCACAACCCAGCCGGTTGCCCCTGCCACTCGAGCTTTAGCCTTAAGCTCTGGCGCGCTTTCGGTCGTCAAAACCAGGATCGGGGTCTTTTTGTGTTTGTCTTGCGCCCGCACCCCGTCGATGAATCCAAAACCATCCATGTTGGGCATATTGATATCGGTGATAATTGCATCCGGCTCGATCCCATCGAGGACTTCGAGACCGTGCATTCCATCCTCGGCAAGATGCGTGGTGATACCCGCATCTTGCAGCGTGTTCCGGATCATTGTGCGCATGGTACGGCTGTCATCTACCGCCAGGATGTTGAGGGTCATAATGCGGGTCCTTTCAACTGCTCGGGTGTGACCCCGTAGCGGGCGATATCGGCGAGGAAGGCCTCCGACGGAGAATTCAATCGAAAGGCATCGCCGCGCGCGTTTTGCGTTTGGGAAATTACGAGCATTGCTTCGAGGTCGGCAGGCTCAAGACCCTCAACGAGGCTTGCATCCAGTGTAACCTTGTAGGGTCCGTCCCTCAGCTTAGCGATGATTGTTGACAGCGGCGCGGCACATGCGTGCGCCGGTAGGCGGTCGATAAGCGTCTTTGCGCGCGCTTGGGCCAATGCTCTCGCGTCCTTCCCTCGGAATCTAGGGAGGGTGTAGGACACGCCGACTTAAGATTGTCTTACGTTCAGGGCGCTTTCGAAGGCCCTTTAGTTGGACGTCAGTGCAACGAGGTGGCTCGCACAACCCGTCAAAGGCGCGAAGTCGTCCTCGACCAGCGTCACGCCGAAGTTGCCCATGAAACCGGCAAAGCGGCCCTTGTCCCGAAATGCAGCCTCAAACCCGTAGCTTGCATAGTACGGCTTCATCGCCTTCGCCATGCCTCCGACAAGGTACAGCCCACCAAAGGGCAGGAAGATGAGTGCTAGGTTCCCTGCTACGGTGCCGAAGAGCCTTACAAACATGTGCGAGGCCTCAACTGCTAAGCGGTCAGAACCATCTTCGAGGGCGGTCATGATGGCCTGAGAGCTTTTCTCCGCCGGCGCTCCGGCTTCGCGAGCAACGAACGCGTACGCTCTTTCAAGGCCGCGTCCGGAGAGCAGGTCCTCCACAGCGGGAAAACCATGGGCGTTCTCGACAAACTGGCAGAGCTGGAGGTCGCGGTCGGTGCGGATGGGCAGGTTGGCATGCCCGGCCTCAGCGGGTGGCACGTAGCGGCCCGTTTCGGTCTCATAGACCACCGCCACATTGAAACCCGTTCCGATGTTGATGACGAGCCGCGCGGCGTGGGGGCTGGCCTCTGGTCCTTGGATGATCGGCGTCTGGTTGGCTTCGTCGATAAAGCCGAGCGCGTGTCCTGGCGCCTGAAGATCATTCAAAACGGCTACGGTTTCTGCACGCGTCGCACGGCGCAGCATCTCTTTGTCGATAGTCCAGTTGAGGTTTGTGAGCGTCCCCACGCCGTCACGCACCGGACCTGCAATGGCCACGCAGCAGGCAGCCGTATCAACATCATCTTCCTCGGCAATGTACTCCTTCAGCACGCTTTCGAGCCCGGGATACTCTGAATTTGGGTACTTACGGATCGTCTCAGTCAGGACTTTCCGACCGTTGGCTAAAGCTACGCGCGTATTCGTGCCGCCGATATCAGCGACAAGGTTCATTGTGTCAGGGGCGTAAGCCATGTCAGCCTTTCATGAGCCAGGATTTCAGCTCGTAATAGGAACCTTTGGGCGTGCGCTTCATCGTTTCAAAGTCCACATGGACCATCCCGAACCGCTTCTCGTAGCCAAAGGCCCATTCGTAGTTGTCGAGGAGCGACCAGTAGAAGAATCCTGTGAGGTTCACGCCAGCCGCAATGGCCTCCTGCATCGCGTCGAGGTGGAGGTCAATGAAGCTTTGCCGCTCTGGGTCATGAACGGCGCCGTTTTCCACCTCGTCGCCCCAGGCCATGCCGTTCTCGGTAACCATGATCGGCATGTCGCCCACATAGTCATCCTTCATTCGCGTGAGAAAGCCGGTGAGACCTTCAGGGTATATCTCCCAGTCCATCTGGGTCCTGGGCAGATCGCCGCGAGAGGCCTCAAAGCTCGGCCAAGGCTCAGAGGGCGCGTCGGTATAAAGCGTGCGCGAGTAATAGTTGATCCCGAGCCAGTCCATGGGCTGGCTGATCTCAGTCATGTTCTCTTCCCAACCAGCGGGCATGTGCGCGGCGAGGCCCTGGAGAGCCTCGTCGGGGTAGGTGCCCTTTGTGATCGCTTCGATAAACCAGCGGTTATAGATCGCATCGTGACGCGCAGCAGCGGCAATGTCTTCAGGCCGGTCTGATGCCGCCCCCGCATGCTCCATGTTGAGCACGATCCCGAGATTTTGCGCGCCCACCTCGCGTAGACGCGTCATCGCAGCGCCATGGGCCTTCATCACATGGTGCATCGCTCTGGCGGCGGCTCGGATGTCTGCGATCCCTGGAGCGTGGCGGCCGATGAAGTGCCCGAGCCAAGCCACGCACCAGGGCTCGTTGATCGTGGCAATGCTTTTGGTGCGATCACCTATGCGGGCAGCAACTACTTCACAGTAGTCCGCAAACCAATTTGACACGTCGGCATTGGTCCACCCGCCGATATCGTTGAGCGCGGCGGGCAGCTCCCAGTGATAGAGCGTCAGGTGCGGCTCAAGCCCCCGCTCCAGGATCGCATCGACAAGGCGATCATAGAATGCAAGGCCCTCCTGGTTCACCGCGCCAGTGCCGTCCGGTATCACGCGACTCCAGGATGCGGAAAAGCGGTACGCGTCAAATCCGCCATCTTTCAGGATGTCGAGGTCTTCCCCGTAGCGATGATAATGATCGCAGGCCAAAGCACCGTCCTCCGCCCGCACCACATTGCCCGGGACAGCGGCCCAGGTGTCCCAGTGGCACGGGCCCGCCCCGCCAAACTTGTGTCCTTCTATCTGGTAGGCTGCGGTGGCGGCGCCGAAACGGAATCCGGCGGGGAAATCCGCGCGCGAACGGGTCTTCATGGAATAGTCCTTATTGGGCAGCGTGAGTGAGGGGGCCGCGATCGTTCCTTGGGCCGGTGGAGCCGCCATGCATGAGAGGCGCTTCGAGGAGCCGCGTTGGCAGTGGCGCGTGGGGCGCAGCGATTTGGTCAAGTAGCATCTTGGCTGCTAGCCGGCCCGCCTCTCGAACCGAAGAGCGCGTTGCTGTGAAGAGCGGAACCTCGCCCCCGTTGCTTAGATAGCTGAGGTCGTCATCGTGTGTGATGAGAGAAACGTCACGCCCCAGGGCAAGACCGCTTTCTTCTAAAGCGCGACGGACGCCCATAGCCACGATCATGGAGGAAACCAGAAACGCCGTTGGCGGGCTCTCAGTGGAAAGCATCTCTTTGGCATGCTCATAGCCATAGGTTTCGGTCATTTCTTTGGAGCGCATCAAGTCTGGCACTGTCTCCATGCCCCGCGCCGTCATGGCTTTTTCAAACCCCATTCGACGGCGCTTGGCAAAATCCATCGTTTCGAGGCCATTAAGAAATGCGATGCGTTCATGGCCAAGATCGATCAACAGCTCGGTCGCCCGCGAAAAGGCGCTCGTATTGTTCACATCGAGCCACGAGTAAGGGCCAGCCTCTTGGCTTGCACGGCCATGGACGAGGAACGGAAGGCCAAGGTCGCGCAAAAGGGAAATACGAGGGTCATCGACGGCCGGTCCATGAATGATCAGCCCGTCCACCGTGCCCTTGGCTTTGAGCTCCCGGTAAACGCGCGGCTGGTCGCCATCGTCGACCATTGAGAGGACCATGTCGTAGCCGTTCGCAGCATAGGTTTCTCCAGCGCCGGAGATGAAATCCCCGAAAATTGGGTTAACCATCTCGTGGCGCGTAGAGGTCGGGATCACGTGCCCAACGGCCATTGCTCGTCCTGTGGCGAGGCCTTTTGCTCGGGTGTTCGGGCTGTAATTGTGCTGCGCCGCAGCGTCGGCCACGCGGCGCCGGGTGGCTTCGCTGACTTCAGGATAGCCGTTCAAAGCCCGACTCACTGTCGTTTGAGACAGGCCTAGATGCGCTGCGAGCTGCTTTAAATTCATGGCTTGCGATCTTCCAAAGCGCCTTCAAATCCTGAGCGACCCTAAGCCCAAGACGGGCGTGACGTCAAAACTGTGCGCATGCACCAATTCGCCGCGAGTGCGAAATACCCTTGTGTTTTCTATGTTTTCGGCAAAGTCGATTGACAGACCGAGCGTCCTGCGCGAGTGTCACGGCGTCCAAAGCGCTTTGAGGGTGAGTCTAATTTGCCAACGAAGCCGATGACAGCAACTGCGCCACGAGAGGCGCGACTGGGAGGAATACACATGAAACATCTGCTTCAAGCAGGTACAGCCGTTGTCGCCCTTACGGCTGGCATGGCGCATGCTGGCGGTCACTTGACCTTTGCGCCGGGCGAAGGGCCGTTCAGCTGGGATAGCTATAATGCTTGGGCTGAAAGCGCGCCCGATCTGTCTGGACAGACAGTCACGATTTCCGGTCCTTGGTTGAACCCGGAAGACGACTTCTTTCGCAACGCGCTGGCCTATTTCATGGACGCGACGGGTGCCGAGGCAGTTTACACGGGCTCTGACAGCTTTGAGCAGCAGATCGTTATTGATGCTGAAGCAGGCTCTGCCCCGAACATCGCCGTTTTTCCGCAGCCGGGCCTCGCCGCTGTAATGGCATCCAAAGGCCAATTGACGCCGCTTGCGGATGGGTTTGGCGACTGGGTCAATGACAATTACGCTGCTGGCTCTTCCTGGGTCGATCTCGGTACCTACGCCGATGAAAACGGCGCCGATCAGATGTACGGCTTCTTCTACAACGTGAACGTGAAGTCGCTCGTGTGGTACTCCCCTGAGAACTTCGAAGATGCGGGCTATGAAGTGCCCGGCTCCCTTGAAGAGCTCAAGGAACTGACCGAGCAGATCGTGGCCGACGGCGAGACGCCTTGGTGTATTGGTCTGGGTTCCGGCGCTGCCACGGGCTGGCCTGCCACCGACTGGGTCGAGGACATGATGCTCCGCACGGTGGAGCCTGCTGTGTACGACCAATGGGTGACAAACGAGATCCCATTCAACGACCCGCGCGTGATCAACGCCATCGAAGAGTTCGGCTTCTTCGCCCGTGACGACGCAAAAGTCGCCGGCGGGGCAGGGGCCGTGGCCACGACGGACTTCCGCGACAGCCCTAAGGGTCTCTTCGCATCACCGCCGCAGTGCTACATGCACAAGCAGGCATCCTTTGTGCCGGCCTTCTTCCCGGAAGGGGTGGAGTTTGGTGTCGATACCAACTTCTTCTACTTCCCGTCGTCGGACGATGCCGGGCTCGGCAATCCGGTTCTCGGCGGTGGCACTCTCATGGCGATTACCAATCCGTCGGACGCCACTAATGAGCTCATGGAGTTCCTGAAGCTGCCGCTCGCCCATGAGGTGATGATGGCGCAGACGGGCTTCCTGACGCCCCATAGTGGCGTGAACGTGGAAGCCTACCTGAACGAGACCCAGCGCGGCCTTGGTCAGATCCTCCTCGACGCTACGACCTTCCGCTTTGATGGCTCCGATCTGATGCCGGGCGCCATCGGTGCAGGAACCTTCTGGACCGGTATGGTGGACTATGCTGGCGGCAAGTCAGCAGAGGAAGTCACGGCGGAAATCCAGGCTTCCTGGGACGCCATCAAGTAAATCGGTTGGGCGGGCTTCGGCCCGCCCTTTCGACTTTTGGGACGGGGCCCGCCAAGAGGCCTAGCCCATCCACAGCCTAGGGAGGGCGCCATGCATCCAGCACTGCTTGGTCTAATCACGATCATCACGGCGGTGGCCGCTTGTGGCCTCTACTTTTACGGTTCGAACTGGGTCCTTGATAAGATCCTGTTCCCCGCGAAGGGCCCCAATGCCGGGCGCAACATCAATCGCGCCAACATGATCCGCCCTTGGCTCTTTCTCTTTCCCGCTTTTGCAGCTCTTGGCCTCTACCTGGCTTATCCCGTCTTCGAGACCTTCCGGCTCTCCCTTTACAACGCGAACGGCACTGAGTTCATCGGCGGCGCGAACTACGCGCGCATGGTCGAGGAGCCGAAATTCTGGGAAGCGGTGCGCAACAATTTCCTCTGGCTGCTCGTGGTGCCAGCGGCATCGACGGCGTTCGGCCTCGCGGTGGCCCAACTCACCGACCGGCTCGCCTGGGGTAACATCGCCAAATCGCTGATCTTCATGCCCATGGCGATTTCCTTCGTCGGCGCCTCCGTCATTTGGAAGCTTGTCTATGAGGCACGCCCCGTCGGCACCGAACAAATTGGGGTCCTCAATGCCATTTACATGGCCATGGGCGGTGCCGAACCCATCACGTGGATCACAGTGCCCTTCTGGAACAACTTTTTCCTCATGGTCATCCTGATCTGGATCCAGACCGGTTTTGCCATGGTCATCCTTTCCGCCGCGCTGCGCGGCATTCCCGAGGAAACCGTGGAAGCAGCAATCGTCGACGGGGCCGGGCCCTTTCAGATATTCTTCAAAATCAAGGTGCCGCAGATCATGCCCACCATCGTGGTGGTCTGGACGACGATCACCATCGCCACGCTCAAGGTCTTCGACATCGTCTTTGCCATGACCAACGGGCAGTGGGAGAC
>JBCCYG010000012.1:0-26582 GCA_039190145.1 Pseudomonadota bacterium
CGCCCGCGCCAACCATGTTGTCGGTAAGGATAGTTGCATACTGCTTGTCAGCGGTGCAGGTCGTGATGATCTCCGCCCCTTGTACTGCGTCTTCTGCGGAGCCGCAGGAGACAACGTTCAGCCCCGAACTCGCCAGGTTGCGGGCGGCCTTTTCGGTTGCCGCAGGATCGATGTCATAGAGGCGGACGGTTTCGATCCCGAGGCAGCGCTGGAAGCCCAAGGCCTGAAACTCGCATTGCGCGCCGTTGCCGATGATGGCGAGCGTCCGCGCTTGCTTGGGCGCGAGATGGCGCGCTGCAACGACGCTCATGGCCGCCGTTCTGAGCGCCGTCAGAACTGTCATTTCGCTCAGGAGGATCGGGTAGCCCGTATCCACGCGGGCCAGGAGCCCAAACGCCGTCACCGTTTGAAAGCCGCGCGCCATGTTGGCGGGGTGCCCGTTGACGTACTTGAAGCCATAGGTGACGCCGTCCGACGTGGGCATGAGTTCGATCACGCCTTCTTCGGAATGCGAGGGCACGCGGGGCGTCTTGTCGAATTCGTTCCAGCGCCGGTAGTCGGCTTCGATCTCGTCTGCGATGCCCGCGATCATCTCGGCAACGCCGATCTCGTTCACCAGCGCCATCATATCGGCGACGGAGACGAAGGGGACCATGGCAAGGGGGGATGGTTTCAGCATCTCAAAGCTCCTTTAAGCGGCTGTTGGACGGTCAAGGACGGTGCGGCCGAGGGCCGAGGCGGCAAGATCAACCATGAGGCGCGCTGTGGCCCCACGATCATCGAGGAAGGGGTTGAGCTCCACGAGGTCCATCGAGGTGACAAGACCGCTATCGTGGAGGAGTTCCATGACGAGATGCGCTTCCCGGAATGTCGCGCCGCCTGGAACAGTCGTGCCGACGGCGCAGGCGATACCAGGATCGAGGAAGTCGACGTCAAAACTCACATGGAGCCGCCCGTTGGCGCGCGCCACGCGGTCGAGAAAGCGTGTGAGCGGCACCTTGATCCCGCTTTCATCGATGGCGCGCATGTCGTGGACTTCGAGACCAGCCTCGCCGATGAAGTCGCGCTCTGCCGGATCGACCGACCGAATGCCAAGCGCGCAGAAGCGGGACGGATCAACCGGGTGGTTGAGCGGCGGATAGTGGCCGTCAAAGCCCTCTCGACCGAGGAAATAGGCCACGGGCGTGCCGTGCAGGTTTCCGCTTTCCGTCGTGTGGAGGAGGTGGAGGTCGGGATGCGCGTCCAGCCAGAGGACAAAGAGTGGCTGACCTTCTTCTTCGGCATGCCGTGCCAGCGCAGGCACTGTTCCCGCCGATATAGAGTGATCTCCGCCGAGTATGATCGGCATGTCCGCGCCGCACGCTGCCTCATAGGTCGCTGAGTGGATTGCTTCTGTCCAGGCACGAACCTCCGCGAG
This sequence comes from Pseudomonadota bacterium, assembly GCA_039190145.1. Lineage (GTDB taxonomy): Bacteria > Pseudomonadota > Alphaproteobacteria > Rhodobacterales > Rhodobacteraceae > Shimia_B. The sequence goes on from JBCCYG010000012.1 coordinate 1,418, forward strand.
CCGCGTCACGGCAGGGTTGGGGTGAGATACGTTCGCCACGGGCCGGATTGTGACATTGCCCAGGTCCTCCACCGCGTGGCCCAGCGAGGTCAGGACAGTGCCGAGGCCTGCGGATCGATATGCGTCCGGGCCCATGATGCAGCCTGCCTGTTTGGTGCCTGCCTGCACCGGTGCCCCCAGAAGAGAGATACTTTTGTGCGCCATTGCCGCCTCCATTTCCTTTGAAAGTAGCCGGTGGGCGGGCACAAAAGCAGTGACCAAGTTGATCAAATTAGGCTATGCACTTTTCAATACGTAAAGCATCAGGTCAAAACGATGAATGAGAGCGACAGAACCCTCATTTCCCACCTTCGAAACGACGCCCGCGCATCGGTAACAGAGCTCGCCGCGCGCACCGGCCTCTCGCGCGTCACCGTTGCCTCGCGGCTCAAGGCGCTCAAGGAAAGCGGGACCATTCGACGGTTCACCATCGAGCTTGCGGAGCCGGTGGAAGACGAGACGGTCCATGCCACTTCGCTGATCCAGCTTGATTTGTCGAAAACGGACAAGGTGCACCGCGTGCTGGCAAGGATGCCTGAGGTGAAGAGCCTTTATACCACAAATGGCACTTGGGCTTTGGTGGCGCAGCACGAAACGCGGAATTTGGCGTCGTTTGATGCGCTTTTGAACAGGATCGGAAAGCTAGACGGGGTTCAGAATGTGGAGACCTGTCTCCACCTCACCCGCCTCGTTTAGCCCGTTACCACTTGTTGCGGCGCTCTTCTTGGCGACGCTCTTCTTCTTCCTGGGCACGGGTGCGCGCGTAGTAGCGACGGTCAAGCCGTTCTAAACTCACGACAAAATACGTGATGCCTAGGAAGATGTTGGTCACGATCAGGAATAAGATCAGAAAATCCATGCTGCGCCCCTTGGTCTCTCGCCCTGTTAAGGAGAGTGTAGGGCGCCACGCCAAAATGTCGCACACAAAGTGGTAAGGCCCGGTAAATGGGGTCTTTGGCGCTAACGTTGTCTTTTCTTCCAGGCACCGCCAAGAGAGGGACGCCGCGGACTACCTGCGTCTAGGGAGGGGGCGGAGAAGTTGGGTCATAGGGGCGCATGACGGGCGTAAATATCGAACGCGGCAGGACAAAGGTCTATCTCCACGGCGCGGGCCTCAATGCCGCGAGCTGGGGGGACGTGGATGGGGTGGCGATCAACCTTCCGGGGCATGGTGGCCAACCAAGGGCGGCAAAAGCGACGGCGGAGTGTTTTGCTCAGGCCATCGAGAAAGAGGTGCCTGAAGGAGCGATCCTCGTCGGCTACTCGCTCGGCGGGATGGTGGGGATGGCCTTTGCCGCGGCCTTTCCGGGGCGCCTCAGCGGCCTGGTGCTGGTGGACACGCCGATCCGCGCGCCGCTCAAGATCATCTCTTGGTACACCCCCTTCGTGGCGCCCATCGTGACCCGGGTGCCGGGTCTGAAGGCGATAGGGAAGACCGTGGGGAGCCGCATAGAAAGCCCCGAAGGCCAAGCCGCGTTCCGCCGCCATATCGAGGCCGCGTCGCCGGGCGGGATGGCGGATGCTCTCTGCGTCGCGGGCAGCTATGACGGGGAGCGCGATCTGCCCAAGCTCACGCTGCCAATGCTCGTTCTGTGCGGAGAGCGAAGCCTTCTGACGCGGCAGAAATACCGCGACCTCGTGAACCGGAAGGCACCTCATGCGGAGATCGTGGTGATGGATACGGGGCATCACATCCCGTTTGATGACCGTCCCGCCATGGAAACCGAGATTGACCGATTCATGGCGGCGCTCGCCTGACAAGGTTTAGCGGCGGAACCTCCTTTACTAACAAATACTGAACGTCAGCCTAAAACCGAGAAGCTCGACTCGGCGTTGATCTCGCGCTTGCGCGAATAGAACCCGGCATTCACGCGCTGCCCGATATAGGGCAGCTCAAATACAAGCGGATCGGCATCGTGGTCCGCGCTTTCCTCATGGGCGATGATCCCCGCCATGAGTTTCCCCGCAATAGGCGCATTCTTGTACTGATTGCCCGACGTCCCGCAGGCCATGAAGAAGCCCGGTAGCGCCGACTTGTCATAGATCGGGATCCAGTCCGTCGACGCGTCATAGAGATCGACGACGCCCCGCATCCGGGAGGGGATGCCGAGCGTGGGCACGCGCTGGGCGTAGCGCTGGGCTTGGGTGGTCCATTGATCGGTGAAGTTCCGGTCATATTCCGTGTCGTCCTCCACCCAGTAATGCGGGTCGCATTCGGGGTCCTCGGAGCCCACGAGGATGTTGTTGCCGTGTTCCGGGCGGCAGTAGAGCGCGATGTCGCTGTCGGAGACGATCATCCCGCTTTCTTCGAAGTTGAAGCCCTCGGGCGAGGGCACGTGAACCACCTCTTGGCGGAGCGGGCGGGTCTCAATAGTCATGTCTTCCGTCACACCCGCCATCGCGTTGATGGCGGCGGAGGCAGGCCCGGCCACGTTCACCACGACTGGTGCGTGAAGCTCGGAGCCGTCATCGAGCGCCACACCGCTGACGCTCCTGTTTTCCGTGAGGATCGCCGTGACCGTACGCCCAAGCACCGCCTCGGCCCCGTGGCGTTGGGCTGCGGCGAGGATATTTTGGGCGGAAAGGGCGGGGTCGGTGACGTAGCCTGCCTTGGGCCAGAACACCGCGCCGCCGAGCGCGCCGCCTGTGGGCTCGCCAAAACCCGCCTCGTCCATCCGTTTGGCGGGGGCGAAGCGGTCAAGCTGGTAGATCGGCAGCGCCTCGGTGATCCGCGCATTCGTCCATTCCTCGAAGGGGCAGCTCAGATTGGCCGAATTCTCCATGTGCTTCACGAGCTGGCCGTTGGCCTCGGTCTTCATGACGAGGCAGCCCACCTCTTTGAACTGCGCCAGTGCCTCGCCCGCCGGGGCCTCCAGGTAATCGGCCCAGTCGCGCCAGTAATGGTATCCCTCCCAGGCGAAGGCGGTGCCGTCGAAGGTGGAATAGTGCATGCGGATGATGGCGCAGCTTCCAGCGGTGGAGCCGTGACCGGCCTGGGTATTACGGTCCACCACGATGACCTTGCGGCCTTGCTTGGCGAGCTCGTAGGCCGTGGCGGCGCCGATCACACCGGCGCCGATGACGATGGCATCTGCTGTCTTGGTCATGGCGGGTCTCCCGTGACGGCGCGCGCATAGGCGCGGAATTCAGTGATGGCGTGTTGGTCTGGCTCGCGTCCCGTGAAGGCGAGGAGGTAGTGCGGGATCGCCTCGAGCCGGGTTTCCATGGGCTCGTTGAGCTCGGCGGAGTTGTAGCCGAGCTGCATGTAGAAAAGGACGCGGGCGCGGGTGAAGGCCTCGGCTTTTGGGTAGTCGAAGCGCGCAAACATCTGCGCTAGTGCGGCGAGCACGCGCTGGTCGGCGGCGTCGAGTTTGGCGCGCACGGCGGCGTCACGCCGGGCCCAGTCGCGGACGGCGAAGTCTAGGGAGGTGTCGAAGAGCGCGGGGTTCACCACGCAGCGGAAGACGTTGCAGACGGCCTCCCCGATGGTCTCGGCCGGGGCCTCCGACTGGGCGATGAATGCGGCGGGGTTTTGCGCCTCCCAGTGGTCGAGGAGGGCGGAAAGCAGTTCTTCGCGGCTTTTGAAATACCAGTAAAAGCTAGAGCGGGAGACCGAGAGGCGCGCGGCAAGGTTCAGGATCTTGACCTGGTCGGCACCGGTTTCGGTCAGTTGCGCAAGGGCGGCAGAGAGCCAGTCCTGCCGCGTGGCTTTGACGTGGGTGGCGACGGTCATGATGCGGCCCTCATGACACTGGTGGCGCGCCGCCTTCGGCGCTGCGTTTCTCGATGAAGTCGTTGAGCGCGCCGAGGCGTGTCGTGTCCACCGGCGGACCCGGCTCTTCGAGGATCGCCTGCCATTTCGCGGTGGCACGCTCATGGGCGGTTTGGGAGCCGTTTTCCTCCCACGTGCCGAAGTTGGACCAATCCGCGATGACAGGTTCGTAGAACTCGGTCGTGTAGCGCGCCATGGTCTGGGTGGAGGCGAAGAAGTGGCCCTGGGGGGCGACCTCGGCGATGGCGTCGAACCCGATGGCGTCTTCGGTCGCCTCAGTGGGCGCGCAGAGATCGGCGACAGCGTTGACCACTTCCATGTCGCAGATGAGTTTTTCGTAGCTGACGGTGAGCCCGCCCTCGAGCCAGCCCGCGGCATGGACCACGGTGGTGGCACCGGCCAGGAGGCAGCCCCAGAGGGCGAGCTGGTTTTCATTGGCGCCCTGGGCGTCGTTGATATTACCTGCTGAGCCAGATGCGCAGCGCCAGGGGAGCCCGATGAGGCGCGCGAGCTGACCCGCGAGGAGGGAGGCACGGAAATGCTCGGGCGTGCCGAAGGCGGGGGCGCCAGATTTCATATCCACATTCGAGGTGAAGGTGCCGTACATCTGCGGCGCGCCGGGTTTTGTGAGCTGGCCGAGCGTGATGGCGGCGAGCGCCTCCGCGTGGGAGAGTGTCACCGCACCGGCCGGCGTGATCGGGGCCATGGCCCCCATGAGCGTGAAAGGCGTGATGATGGAGATCTGGCCCGCGCGGGCGAAGTCCATGATGCCTTGGGCCATGGGGATGTCGAGGGTGCGGGGCGAATTGGTGTTGATGATGGTGTAGCAATGGGGCGCGGCCTCGAACGCGTCTTGGGAGAGGCCGCGATAGAGGCGCATCATCTCAAAGGCGTCCTGCACCTGCGGCGTACCGCGTGAGTAGATGAAGAAGGCGCGGTCCGAGTGGACGAGCGCGGTTTTGACCATGTTGTAGTGGCGCAGATGAACGGGGACGTCCTGCGCCTCGACTAGGGTAGGGACGAGGTGGAGCGCGTCGAAATGGTGCGTGATCTGGACGAGTTCGCGGAAGTCTTGGGAGGTTCCGGGGCGGCGGCCCTTGAGGCGGCAGGTGGCGTGGGGCGCGCCCGCGCCGGGCTGGAAGGTCAGCGAACCGAGCTCGATTGTGAGGTCGCGGTCAGGTATTGCACCTTTGAGGGGGAAGCTCTTGGGCGCCGTGGCGAGCGCTCGCTCCACCATGTCGCGGCCGATGAAGACCATGTCGCCGTCGATGCGCGCGCCGCCTTGTGCGAACAAGGCGCGGGCCTCGGGCAGGAGCACGCGCATGCCAAGCTCTTCGAGCACGCGGAGTGATGTGTCGTGGATCGCCATGGCTTCGTCTTCGGACACGGCATTCATCGGAGGGAACGGGTTACGCAGCTGTTTGTAATTCGTAACCCGGCCCGCTTTAGGCGCATCTGCCTTTCGCCGCCGCCGCGATCGTGTGGACAGGTCGCTCATGGTGTCGTCCCGCCGAAATCTTTAAAAGATTTCGGGCCGATTTCTTTTGAAGAAATCGGTTCGGCAAATGGACCTGATGACATCTCCCTATCCACGCATCGCCGCGCCGTTGGGATCGTAAGGCGACGGCGTAAGCACTTTGGCATCGCGCTCAATGCCGACCACATGGACGGAAAGCTCTGTGCCTGGCTCGGCATAGTCTTTGTCGACAATGGCCATGGCGATGGACGAACCCACTGTGTGCCCGTAGGCCCCGGAGGTCGTGAAGCCAACGCGCGAGCCGTTTGACCAAACCGGCTCATAGCCTGCGCAATCGGCGGCAGGGCTGTCTAGGCCGAGTGTCACGAGACGCTGGGCGGGGCCGGTGGCGCGCTCTTTCTCGGCGGCTTCCTTGCCGATGAAGCTTGCCTTTGACCAGTCGATCCAGCGGTCCATGCCCGTCATCGCGGGCGTGCGGTCTTGCGTGAACTCCGCCGACCAGATGCCAAAGCTCTTCTCGATGCGGGTCGACAGCAGCGCGTTGAAGCCCACCTCGCGAAGCCCGTGATCCGCGCCAGCCTCAAGCAGCATCTTGCGTAGCTTGATGTGCTCACTGGCATGGCAATGAATCTCGTAGCCAAGCTCTCCAGTTACCGAAAGCCGCCCGATCTTGCAGCGCAAGAGGCTCAGATCGAAGGTGCCGCAGCCCATGAATTTCAGATCGATGTCCGGGTTGATGGCCTGCATCACCTTTGTCGCGTTCGGCCCGCTCACTGAAAAGCCGCAGATATTGTCCGAGACATCCCGGACCACGATGCCGGGCATTTCGTGGTCATCGAACCAGCGACCGTGCCATTCGCGCAGGTAGTAGGAGCCCATGATCCACCACGTGCCATCGCCCCAGTTGAACAGCGTCAGGTCGCCCTTCAATTTGCCCTCCTCCGAGAGCATGACCGCTAGGCGCGCCCGCCCCGGCGCGGGCAGCTTGGTGGCGAAGATGGTGTTGAGCCAGTCTTCGGCACCGGGGCCACGGACCTCGAACCGGGAGAAGCCGGTGATATCGAGGAGGCCCGCAGCTTCACGGATCGCCTTGTGTTCTGCTTCCACGTAGGGGGTCGCGTCCGTGCGGTTGAGGCTCGGCGTTTCTTCGAATTCCTTCGGCGCGAAGTAAAGCGGTACCTCCAGGCCCCACGAACATCCCCAGCGCGCGCCCGCTTCGGTCATGTCGCTATAGGCGGGCGCCATGCGCAGCGGACGGCCCGCGGGGAGCTGCTCGTTCGGATAGCTCATCACGAAGCGGCGGGAGTAGAACTGGCCCGTCGTCTGCTTGATGTATTCCTTGTTGGACATGTGCGGGCCGTAACGCGCGATATCCATGGACCAGGCATCGGTCTCCGGCTCGCCGTGGATCATCCATTCCGCCAGCGTCTTGCCCACGCCGCCGCCTTGTAGGAAGCCGGCCATTACACCGCAGGCGAGCCAGTAGTTTGGCACGGAGGAGACCGGGCCAACGAGCGGGTTGCCATCGGGGGAGAAGGTGAAGGCGCCATTGACCCAGCTCTGGATGCCCACATCGTTGAGGCAGGGATAGCGCTCGAAAGCCAGCGTGAGCTCGCGCTCGATCCGGTCGGGGTCTTCCTGCAGGAGCTCAATGCCGTAGTTCCACGGCGCGCCGTCCATCATCCAGTGCTGGTGGTCAACTTCGTAGATGCCCACCAGGATGCCCTTCTTGTCTTGGCGCATATAGGTGAAGCCTTCGAGGTCCACCGTCATCGGCACCTCGAAATCGAGCGCTTCGATCTCCGGGATCGTCTCCGTCAGGAAATAGTGGTGGGCGAGGGGGGATACCGGCAGATCAAGCCCCACCATCCGCCCGCATTGCTTAGCCCAAAGGCCACCCGCATTAACGACATGCTCGGCGCGGATCGTGCCTTTCTCCGTGACCACCTGCCAATGGTCGCCCTTCCAGTGCAACTCTTCGACCTTGTTGTGTTCGATCACGTCGGCGCCGCGTTTCTTGGCCGCCCGCGCATAGGCGTGAACGGTGCCGGTGGTGTCGACATAGCCCTCCCGGTCGGCCCAGAGCCCGCCGATGACCCCGGTCGTGTCCATGATCGGGCAGGCCTTCTTGATCTCCTCGGGCGTCATCAGGTGGCAATCGTCGATGCCGATGGTCTGGAAGGTGCGGTAGGCCGCTTGCAGCCATTCCCAGCGTTCGGGCGCGCAGGCCACTGTGACACCGCCGGTCATGTGGAGCCCGATATCGATGCCGCTTTCCTCTTCGATTTGGGAGAGCAGATCGATCGTATAGGCTTGGAGGCCCGCCATGTTCGGATCGGCGTTCAGGGCATGGATACCGCCCGCCGCGTGCCAGGACGACCCTGCGGTCAAGACGGAGCGTTCGATGATCGCCACATCCGTCCAGCCGAACTTCGCGAGGTGATAGAGGACTGCGGCCCCGGTGACACCGCCGCCGATCACGACGACGCGATACTGATCTTTCATAGCACTCTCCCTGCGGACTTTAGAAAAGCCTACGGCAGGGAGAGTTTGATTCTAGACAGAAGTGTCCAGTTATGTCCCGTTTGCGACACAGCTTGTGGCCGCATTCGCAATTGCAGTCACAATTTCAGGGTACGTTTGGCCGGTAAGACCAGTCGGCGCGATGGCTGCGATTTGCACACCGAGGTCGTTCTGCAGAGCCTCGATCATCGCAACGGGGGCCTCTGGATCCGTCAGGAGGCAAGCGTTGTCGTGTTCCGCCATTTGGTCGCGGATAGCGCGAAGCGTGGCAGGGCCAGGCTGCTGTGCATCGCTTTCCGCGATGAAGCCTGTGACTTCCAGGCCAAGCTCTTCCATGTAGCCGAGGGCGTCATGGTAGAGGAATAGCTCAACGTCTGAGGCGGCGAACTGAGCTTCGAGAGCGCCTTCTAAGGCCTCGATATCCTCAACGAATGCGGCGGCATTGGCGACATATTCATCGGCGTGGGCTGGATCAGCTTCGGAGAAAGCTTCAGCGAGTGAGGTCGCCCAAAGCTCCGCATTGTGCGGATCGAGCCATGCATGGGGATCGACGCCTGCGACTTCATCCATGTGGCCGTGGCCGTCATGGTCGTCGTGATCATCGTGGTCGGCCGCGGCGACTTCTTCGTGGCCGTGATCATGGTCATGATCGTCATGATCATGTTCAGCGGCAGCAACTTCTTCATGGTCGTGATCATGATCGTGATCGTCATGATCGGCCGCTTTGGTTTCCATGGCGGCGTGGTCGTCATGGTCGTGATCATCGTGGTCATGATCGTGATCATCCTCGGACGCTTTCACTACCTCTTCGCCATGGTCATGGCCGTGATCGTGCCCGTGGTCATGAACGTGGCCTTCGATGAGATGCGTGCCTTCGACACCAAGGAGCGAGATCGTCGTGCCCTCGCGTGTATCTACTGCGCTGTCGAGCCAGGGCGTGAGGCTTGCGCCCATCCACAGCAGGATGTCGGAATCCTGGATTGCGCGAGCATCGGAGGGGCGCAGCGCGTAATCGTGGGCTGAGATCGTCCCGTCGACGAGGCTCGAGGCGGTGCCGTTATCACCCAAAACTGCCTGGGCTATCGCCGCTGTGGCTGGAATGTCTGTGACGATTTGCAGGTCTGCCGCAACCGGCGTAGCGAGGCATGTAGTCAGAAGCAGTGCAGCGCGCATAGGATCCCCCTGTGATAGGCCTCGTGCTAGGCCCTGTGATAAGAACGAGCTGGTTGCTAGAAGATATACTATAACATATCAAGCGCCAATTGGAGGACCGATGGCCCGAGAGTTTGAGCACCATGACCACGAGCTTTGCGTTGCCGATGCCCTTGCGGCAGCCGAAAACCATTGCGCGAACGGCGGCGTGCAATTCACGCCTGTGAGGCGCCGCGTGCTTGAAATTCTCTTAGAGGAGCATCGGGCCCTTGGGGCTTATGACGTGCTCGACCGGCTCAAAGAAGACGGCCTAGGCTCCCAGCCACCCGCGGCGTATCGAGCGCTCGATTTTCTTGTAAAGAACGGGCTCGCGCACCGCATCGAGCGGCTCAACGCTTTCGTGGCTTGCACTCATGGTCCAACCGATCACGTCCCCGCTTTCCTGATCTGCGAGACCTGCAACGCGGTTGCGGAAACCGTCTCTCAAACCGCGTTGGGCGCTCTTGATGAGAGCGCGAGTAAGGCGGGTTTTGAGATCAGCCAGGTCGTCGTCGAAGCACGCGGTATTTGTGCGCCGTGTCGGGACGAGGCCGGTGCGTGATCTCGTCACAGTAAAGGGCCTCAAGATGGCCTACGGGCCTGAGGTTGTTCTCACAGATGTGTCGATGACGCTTTCCGAGCGAGAGATCGTGACAGTTGTTGGCCCAAATGGATCCGGCAAGTCCACGTTGCTCAAGGCTATCGTCGGGGCGGAAATTCCAATCGCCGGAACTGTGGAACGTGCAGCTGGGCTCAAGATCGGATACGTGCCGCAACGGCTGGAGGTAGATCGGCGCTTGCCTATGACGGTGGCGCGTTTCCTCTCTCTTCCTTGGCGGCCAAGCGCGGAAATTGCGGAAGCCCTTGCGCAAGTCGGCGCCGAGACGCTGGAGAAGCGGCAAGTCTCAGAGCTCTCTGGCGGGCAGTTTCAACGTGTTCTTTTGGCGCGATCGCTTCTCGGCAAGCCGAACCTCCTGCTCCTTGATGAACCAACGCAAGGGCTGGACCAGCCTGGATCAGCGTCGCTTTACCGGCTGATCGAAAGCCTGCGCGACAATCTCGGCTGCGCGATCATGATGGTGAGCCACGAGCTCCATGTCGTCATGAGCGCGTCGGACCGCGTGATATGCCTTAATGGTCACATTTGCTGTCAGGGTCATCCCGACGCGGTGGCCGACGCGCCGGAATACCGCGCCTTATTTGGTTCGGGTACGCAGGGCGCGCTGGCGCTTTATCGCCACGAACACACACATACCCACCACGATAACGAGATACACGACCACTAGCATGCTCGACGACTTTCTCGTGCGCGCGGCGCTTGCCGCTCTTGGTGTTGCGCTGGCGGCCGCGCCTTTGGGCTGTTTCGTGGTTTGGCGGCGCATGGCGTATTTTAGTGATGCCACCTCTCATGCGGGCATCCTAGGCGTGGCGCTGGCCCTGGCCATCGGCGCGCCGATCTTTCCAGCCGTGCTCGCCGTCGCGCTCGCCGTTGCCGTCATGGTGACGCAACTCGCGGGCCGAGGGCTCGCAACAGATACCGCGCTAGGCGTGCTGGCGCATTGCGCGCTGGCAGCGGGGCTTGTGGCCGTCTCCATGACGCCTGGGGTGAGGGTGGACCTCGATAGTTTTCTCTTTGGTGACGTACTCGCGGTGTCGCGCGGTGATCTTGCGGTGATCTGGCTCGGGGCCCTCGCCGTCACCGCGCTTGTGGCCTGGCGCTGGTCCGCGTGGCTCCTAGTGACGCTCAACCCCGACCTCGCTCACGCTCAAGGTCTCAAGCCGCGCATAGAAGAGTTGGCTTTGACACTCGCCCTGGCGCTTGTGGTGGCGGTGGCAATTGAGGTTGTGGGGGCGCTGCTGATCGGGGCGCTTCTCATTATTCCGGCGGCGGCCGCTCGACCTTGGTCCGCGAGCCCTGAAAGGATGGCACTCATCGCCGCTCTGATCGGGGCTGCCGCCGCTTTGGGGGGGCTGCAATTCGCGATCTGGCTCGATACGCCCGCCGGACCGAGCATGGTCGTCGCCGCGGGCATTGCCTTCGTTGTGAGCATGCTTGCGGCAACTCTGCGCTACGGTTGGTCGTAGACGAGTCGGAAGCCTTGGTGCGTGGTGGTTGAGTCCGGCGTGTTCCCGGAGCGGGCCGCGATCCGGTAGCGGAAGCAGTAGGACGCGTGACAGAGAAAGCTGCCCCCCTTGAGCAGCTTGTATCCTTTGAATGCCTTCTCGCGCTCGCGGATTTCTCTTTTCATCGAGCGGAGACGGAACGCCTCCGATGTCCATTCCCAGACATTGCCGACCATGTTGTAGAGTCCGTATCCGTTGGGCTCAAAGGAGATAGCAGGGGCGGTGGTCTCGTACCCGTCGGCGCGGGTATTTGCCGTGGGAAAGCGGCCCTGCCAGATGTTGCAGGGGTAGTCTGGGCCAGCATCGGTGGGAGCCTCATCGCCCCAAGGGAAGGTGACATCACCGAGACCACCGCGCGCGGCATGTTCCCATTCTGCCTCTGTCGGTAGACGACCTCCGGCCCAGGATGCATAGGCCTTGGCGTCGGACCAGCTCACCTGAACCACCGGGTGATCGGGCAGGGCGGCGTCCTCTGTTCCCGGTCCGTTGGGTGCGCGCCAGCTTGCGCCGTCGACGCGGCGCCACCACTGGGCCTCGAGCACGCCTTCGGTTGCGCCATAGCTATCTGGGACCTGCGCGCCAAAGACAAATGTCCAACCGATGCGCTCGGCCTCCGTTTCATAGCCCGTTGCCTGGACGAAGGCGGCAAACTGCGCGTTCGTCACAGCTCCGCGCTCCATCCAAAAGCGCTTCACTTTTGTTTTGCGTAGCGGACCTTCGCAGTCTTCGGGGAGGTATGGTGTGTTCGTTCCCACTAGGCTTTGCCCGCCGGGGATCTCGACCGCGTCCCGTGCAGGAGTGCCGTGCTCGAAATTTGCAGGTGCTTCCAGCGCGCTTGCGTCCGGGCGGTTCGGCGTGCAGCAGGATTTTGCTTCTGATCCCATGCCTCCGGTGTCGCTCCGCGGTTTATCGCTTGCAAGGTCAATCTGTGTTTCAGTTGTTTCGTCACGGGGGTGCAACGCTGGACAGCAGCAGGAGCGCAGACTAACCCAGCGGCCAAGGAGGCGGGCATGGCAGAAAAGCTCTTCGGAACAGATGGCGTCAGGGGCGAGGCGAACATTTTTCCCATGACGCCGGAAACTGTGCTCAGGCTTGGCGCGGCTGCCGGACAATATTTCCGGCAGGACGGCCGTGCCAACAGCGTCGTCATCGGGAAGGATACCCGGCGCTCAGGTTATATGCTTGAGACCGCCCTGGCGGCTGGCTTTACCTCGACCGGCATGGATGTGATTTTTCTGGGGCCTGTGCCGACGCCCGCGGTGGGGATGCTCACGACCTCCATGCGTGCCGATGTTGGTGTGATGATTTCAGCGAGCCACAACCCGCACGAGGACAATGGGATCAAGTTCTTCGGCCCGGATGGCTACAAGCTCTCAGACGACGCTCAAGACGAGATCGAGGCGCTTTTTCAGGTAGGGGTCGATTTGTGCGAGCCCGTAGGTATTGGGCGCGCCAGCAGGGTCGAAAGTGCGACGGGGCGATACGTCGAAGCGGTCAAGGGCGCGTTACCTAAGGGGCAGCGTTTGGGTGGTCTCAAAGTCGTTGTCGATTGTGCGAACGGGGCGGCTTACAAGGCGGCGCCGCAGGTGCTTTGGGAGCTTGGTGCAGAGGTGATCCCACTTGGGGTCTCCCCCGACGGCTACAACATCAACAAAGGCTGCGGCTCGACCTCGCCCGAAGCTTTGGCAGACCGGGTCGTGGTGGAAGGGGCCCATGTCGGTCTCGCGCTCGACGGCGATGCGGACAGGATCATTCTTGTCGATGAGCATGGCGTCGTGGCCGATGGCGATCAGCTAATGGGGTTGATTGCCAGTCGCTGGGCCGCCGAGGGAAAGCTCGCAAACCGGACGCTCGTGGCGACGGTGATGTCCAATCTCGGACTGGAGCGGTGGCTCGCCGGGCAAGACATCTCGCTTTTGCGCACCGCCGTTGGCGACCGCTATGTCGTGGAGGCAATGCGCGAGGGTGGATACAACCTTGGGGGGGAGCAGTCGGGGCATATCGTGATGTCTGACTACGCAACAACCGGGGACGGGCTGTTGGCGGGCCTCCAGTTTCTTAGCGCGATGGTGGATACCGGGCGGTCTGCGAGTGAGCTGGCCCGCGTCTTTGAGCCGTGCCCCCAAAAACTTGAAAATGTCCGCTTCGGCCTTGGGGCGGAGCCCCTCAAAAGTGATCTTGTGAAGGCAGCAATTGCCGATGCCGAGGCCGCGCTTGAAGGGCAGGGCCGTCTGTTAATCCGAAAGTCTGGTACCGAGCCGCTCATTCGGGTCATGGCTGAGGCAGAGGATGCGCGGCTGCTAGATCAAGTCGTAAACGCAGTTGCCGGGGCTGTGCGCGACGCAGCATAATGCCCAGCACCGCGCTCATGAATCCAGCTCGTCGACGAGCGATACATTCGCGTCACCAACCGAAGCAAACCCCTTGGGCTAAACCGCTTCTCGTGTCATTGACGGCGCGGGCATCATCCGAGAATGCCTACTCCTGGGCGAATTGAGGCGCCAAAAGCAAACAACGAGAAGACCGATGCGCACCGTTTTGATCACAGGCACTGCCGGGTTCATCGGCTTTCACCTGGCTCAGTGCCTCTTGGCAACTGGATTTCGCGTCGTGGGCTATGACGGTCTCACGGATTACTATGACATGAGGCTAAAAGAGCGCCGGCATGCGTCCTTAAAACAGCATGAGCACTTCAGCGCCGTGGAGGCCATGCTGGAAGACTCGGAGCGCCTTATGTCTTTCGCGCGCGAGGCTGCGCCTGACATTATCGTGCACCTCGCGGCTCAGGCGGGTGTGCGCTACTCGCTAGATAACCCGCGCGCGTATATCGAGGCCAATGTCGTCGGGACTTTCAACGTTATGGAAGTGGCGCGCGAGCTCGCTGTCGACCACCTCATGATGGCCTCAACTAGCAGCGTTTACGGTGCCAACAGTGAGATGCCCTTCGCGGAGGTCGACAAAGCCGACACGCAAATGACGATCTATGCGGCCACAAAGAAGGCCAATGAGGCGATGGGCCATGCCTATGCGCATCTTCATGATTTGCCAGTCACGATGTTTCGCTTTTTCACCGTCTATGGCCCGTGGGGCCGGCCTGATATGGCCCTCTTCAAGTTTACGAGGGGCATCCTCGAGGGCGAGCCCATCGACGTTTACAACCATGGTGAGATGTGGCGCGACTTTACCTATATCGACGATTTGGTTGAGGGCATTCGGCTGCTGATGGATGTGCCGCCCGCGCGGCCTGCGCTAGCGGAGGACATCCGGGAAGGTGACACGCTGAGCCCAGTTGCACCTTACCGGGTGGTCAATATTGGCAATTCCGAAAAGGTGCGCCTTCTTGATTTCATCGATGCAATTGAGGCTGCAACGGGTCGTGAGGCGGTGCGGAATTACATGGATATTCAGCCCGGAGACGTGCCCGCGACATGGGCGAATGCCGATCTCCTCCATGCCTTGACCGGATATCGGCCGCAGACCAATGTGCGCGACGGGGTTGCGAAGTTCGTGGCCTGGTACAGGGATTACTATCAGGTCTGATCGATGAAGCGCAGCGGTGGAGAGCTTTTGGTCGCGTGCCTTGAAGCGCTGGGCGCCAAACAGGCCTTCGGCGTGCCTGGCGAAAGCTATCTGGCTGTGCTCGATGCCCTCCACGGCAGTCCGCTGAAACTGACACTAGCGCGCCACGAGGGGGGCGCGGCTTTCATGGCCTGCGCCTGGGGTCAGCTGACGGGTGAGCCTGGGATCTGCATGGTTACGCGGGGCCCGGGCGCAACGAACGCCTCCATTGGGGTCCACACCGCCATGCAGGGCTCGGTGCCCATGATCCTCTTCGTGGGCCAGGTCGCGCGCTGGATGCGGGACCGCGAAGCGTTTCAGGAGCTCGACTACCGCGCCGTTTTTGCCCCGATCGCGAAATGGGCAACCGAGATCGACGATGCCGCACGTATTCCGGAGGTGATCGGTCGAGCCTGGGCAACGGCGACGACTGGGCGGCCGGGCCCTGTTGTGATTGCGCTGCCGGAGGACATGCTGGTCGATGAAGTCACGGTGGAGCCTTTAGCGGGGATGCCAGCCTACACGCCACCTGCGATAGATGCAGGCGTGGCGAAGAGCGCGGCAACTGCGCTCGCGCAAGCCGAACGACCGCTCGTTGTCGTCGGTGGCGGCGGGTGGCGGGACTCTGACAAGGCAGCCCTTGGACACTGGCTTTCGCGGGCGCAGATGCCGGCGCTGGCCGCCTTTCGGTTCCATGATCTGCTGGATCATCATGCGCCTTACTTTGCCGGGGTCGCAGGCGTCGGTATGACGCCACAGGTGCGCGGGCTCATTGAGCAAGCAGACGTGATCCTGGCGCTGAATATCCGTTTCGGCGAGATGACGACGGCGGGCTACACGCTCTTTAGCGACCCGGCGCAGACGCTCATTCATAGCCACATCAGTGACCGCGAGCTAGGCAAGGTCGTCCAGGCAGATGTGCCGATACATGCCGCGCCCGGCTCGGTGGTCAGCGCTATGAGTTCCGTTATGTCCGACCGAATGGATTGGATGGAAAATGCGCGTGCTGGATATCAGGCAAGCCTTGCGGCGCCGGAGCAGCCTGGAGCGGTTAATATGCGCGATGTCATAGGCGTGCTGCAGCGCATGCTTGCAGATGATGCGATCCTTACCAATGGCGCTGGTAACTTCGCGATTTGGACCAACCGTTTTTTCCAGTTTGGCCCAGAACAGCGGCTGATTGCGCCGCAATCGGGCGCCATGGGCTACGGGATCCCTGCGGCCATCGCAGCTAAAACCGCCTTTCCAGAGAGAGAGGTTGTTTGCATCGCAGGAGATGGTGATTTTCAGATGACGGGCAATGAGCTTGGCGCGGCGATGCAGTCAGGTGCCTGCCCGGTGATGCTGGTCGTCAATAACGGGTCCTATGGCACGATCCGCATGCATCAGGAGCGAGAGTATCCCGGCCGTGTGTCAGGCACTGAGCTAAAGAACCCGGACTTCGTTGCGCTAGCGGGCGCTTATGGATTTGCCGGGTTTCGCGTCGCAGCCACCGAAGACTTTGCCCCGGCGCTCGAGAAAGCGTTGGCTTCTTCGACGGGCGCTGTGATCGAAATTATCTTGGAATTGGAGGCGATTACGCCCTCTACAACACTCTCTGAAATACGAGCCCAAAAGGCATAACTCCTTTGGACTTGCCGTGAAGCAAGTCACCCGTAGCTTAAGTCGATGACCAAAAAGATTTCAAATACTAATAAAGCTTCTTCAAAACCGCCTGTACGTCGTCGTAAGGATGCTCGCCCCGCAGAGATTATTGCCGCCGGGATCGAAGAGTTTGCGCTCCATGGCTTTGAACGGGCTCGGCTCGTGAACATTGCCGCCCGCGCCGGCATCTCAAAGGGGACCATTTACTTATATTTCGCATCGAAAGAGGCGCTTTTTGCAGCAGCCATCGAAGAGCACGTTATCAAGGTGCTCAACCAGAATGAGGCGGAACTCATAGACTTCGAGGGCACCACGGAGGAGCTCGTTCGAAAGATACTTTGGCGCATGTATACAAAGATTTTGACCCGCGAGAACTTGGGTCTCTTGCGCATTCTCATTTCCGAAGCAGAACGCGTCCCACAGCTTGCCGCCCAATATCACAGCCACGCTTTGGGCAAGAGCTTTGCGGTGCTGGAAGCAGTGATTACGAGAGGTATCAGCCGCGGGGAATTAACCGAAAGTGCCGCGACTAAAGAGCCCTCATTGGTCATGGCGCCGGCGGTTTTCCTAGCTATCCACCACTTGGTATTTGCAGAGCTTGAGGACATTGATGTCGAGTCCTTTTACGAAGGACACGTTGAGCTCGTGCTCCGGGGCCTGGGGGCAACGAATTAGCGTTAGGGCCAGTGTTGCGCCTGTACGATGCTTGAAATAACGTATACGTTATTTTCAGAGCATCGCTGGAGGCATCATGAAAGTTGGCGTCGTTGGTTTGGGGTCGATGGGCTATGGCATGGCCGTTTCCTGTCTACGCGAAGGCCATGAAGTGCATGGCTTCGACGTAGCTCAAGCCCGCGTTTCTCAATTCATTGGCGAAGGAGGGCAGGGCGGTGTTCTTGCCGATTGCGCGCCAACCCTTGAGGCGCTTGTTGTCGTCGTGCTCAACGCCGAACAGGTGGAGGCCGTCCTTTTCGGAGAGGACGGCGTAGCGGAAAAAATGCCTAAAGGCTCCGTCGTCATCGCCTGCGCCACGGTTGCTCCCGACTTTGCTCGGCAGATGGAGACGCGTTGCGCGGAAGCCGATATTCTGTATCTCGACGCGCCGATCTCAGGTGGCTCAGTAAAGTCTGCCGCAGGCCAACTTGGGGTGATGGCCTCGGGCCGTCCTGAGGCTTTTGCTGCCGCTAGGCCGGTACTCGATGCCTGTGCTGAGACGGTCTTCGATCTTGGAAGCGAAGCTGGCGCAGGCTCGGCGATGAAAGCAGTCAATCAGCTCCTCGCGGGCGTCCATATCGCGACCATGGCGGAGGCTCTCACATTCGGCATGACGCAGGGGATCGCACCTGCAACTTTCCTCGACGTTATTTCAAAATGCGCGGGCACCTCTTGGATGCTGGAAAACCGCGCGCCACATATCGTTGACGGGGATTACACGCCGCATTCGCAAGTCAACATCTGGCCAAAGGACCTCGGCATTGTGCTCGACGCAGCAGAGGGCACCGGATTTGAGGCGCCCATTGCTCAGACAGTGCTTGAGCAATACCTACGAGCCCAAGCGATGGATCTTGGCCATGAAGACGACGCCGCCGTCGCAAAAGTGTATGCCGCGCAGGCTGGCCTCAAACTTCCTGGAGAGGCATCATGAAACTCGGTTGCATTGGCGACGATTTCACGGGCTCGAGCGACCTCGCCAATACACTGGCTAAAGAGGGTATGCGTGTGGTTCAGTATACCGGCATTCCCAATACACCCGCCGCGCAGGACGTTGACGCAGGTGTCATTGCGCTGAAATCGCGCTCCATCGATCCCAAAGACGCCGTGACGCAGTCGTTGGCGGCGCTGGCTTGGCTGCAGGACCAGGGCTGCACTCAGTTCTTTTTTAAGTACTGCTCGACGTTTGATTCCACGCCCGAGGGTAACATCGGGCCCGTGGCTGATGCGCTCACCGAGGCGCTGGGCGCCGATCGCGTCATCGTGTGTCCGGCCTTTCCGGGGACGGGGCGGTCTGTCTATCAAGGGCATCTTTTCGTCAACGACCGGCTCCTCAACGAAAGCGGCATGGAGAACCATCCGCTGACGCCGATGACCGATGCCGACCTGCGCCGTTGGCTCGCGCCGCAGACCTCGCAAAAAGTAGGCCACGTGGCGGCAGGACATGTCTTTGCTGGCGCGGAAGCCATTGAGGCGGCTCTCGCAGCTGAGCGGGACGTAGGCAACACGCTCATCGTCGTGGACGCCATCCGCGATGCCGACCTCCGCGAGATCGGGCATGCTGCTGCCGATCTCAAGCTGATCACCGGAGGCTCTGGTGTTGCGTTGGGCCTCCCTGCAAATTTTGGCTTCACCGCGGGTGATGTGCCGTGGCAGGGTCAGTCAGGGCGCGCCCTTGTTCTGTCTGGCTCATGCTCGCGTGCAACACGCGGGCAGGTAAGGTATCACCGTGAGCTTCACCCTTGCCGCGAAGTTGTCGCCGAGAGCGTCATCGATGGCACGATTACACCCGAGCTACTGGTGGAGTGGGCCTCTGAGCAAGCCGGCCTGCCGCTTATCTATAGTTCTGCGGACCCCGCGGTCGTGGCGGCCGTGCAAGAGAAGTTCGGGCGCGAAAGAGCCGCCCACGCAATCGAAAGCCTCTTTTCCAAAACTGCCCAGCGCGCGCAGGAAGTAGGCTTTAGCCGGATCATCACAGCTGGAGGGGAGACGTCTGGAGCGGTTGTGGAGGGCCTGGCCCCCGACAAACTCTCCATTGGGCCTGAGATTGACCCCGGCGTACCCGCCCTGCGCGCCGATGGGTCGCTCGTGCTTGCGCTGAAATCCGGAAATTTTGGAACTGAGGACTTTTTTGAAAAGGCGGACCGCGTGTTGGCCGGTGCCTAGCGGATTGAGCGATTTGGGCGCGAAAAACGGTGGAGGCGAGTACCGGAATCGAACCGGTGTACACGGATTTGCAATCCGCTGCGTCACCACTCCGCCAACTCGCCGCTGGTTGTGGTGCCACTGTGCTTAGGTATCCTCTGGAGGAGCGTCAAGCTGAGTGCGGTGCTTGTGTCACGAAGAGGTCAGAAAAAACCCACAAAGCCGCGCAATCGTTGCGGTACCACGCAGGCTATGCCATGTTTTTGTCAGGCACCTGTCCGACGATTTTCGAATGACGTTCAGGCCAGGCATTGAATGCAAGTGAGGTCACCGTATGAGCAGGATCAATCGGGCAGTGTTTCGGGTGAAATCACTGTGTTACTCAGCGGCGGCAGCATTGGCCGTGTTTGGGGCTCCGGCAGCATTGCACAGTGAAACGCTAACTGAGACGCTCGCGGACACTTACAGGAATTCTGGCCTTATCGAACGAAATCGAGCTGTGCTCAGAGCCGCCGACGAAGACGTGGCCCAAGCGGTAGCAGCGCTACGACCTACGCTGTCTTACGCGCTTAGAAACACCTACAGCGATGGCCCGGGCCAAACGCTCGCGACCGGCCTGAGTTCGATCTTTAGCCTTTCGTCGGACCTTACGGTTTATGACTTCGGTCGAAACCGTTTGGCTGTCGAGGCGCAGAAAGAAACAGTTCTCGCCACTCGCCAGTTTTTGCTTTCTGTAGAAGCCTCCGCGCTAGCGGCCGCCGTTGAGGCGTTTTTTGATGTGATTGAGGGCCTTGAGACCGTCTCACTACGAACCAGCAATGTCCAACTAATTCAAGAAGAACTGCGCGCGGCCCAGGACCGTTTCGACGTTGGTGAAGTGACCCGGACGGACGTGGCGCTCGCTGAATCCCGTCTTGCGGAAGCGCAAGCGCAGCTTGCATCCGCCCGCGGTGAGGTAAGTGTGGCGGTTGCCTCTTTCCAGGAAGCGGTCGGACGTCAGCCTGGGCCTCTTGTGCGCCCGAATAGCCTGCCTGCGCTTCCAGCATCAGTGGGAGATGCGAAGGCAATTGCTCGCCGGACGAACGCGTCGATCCTCCAAGTGCGTAACCAGATTTCAGCGGCGGAGATTAATTTGGAGCGTGCTCGACGGGCGCTCAACCCGACCGTGACCGGAGGTTTTTCGTCTTCTTTCAATGTGAGCGAGGGCGCGAACAGCGCGCGCTCAAGCCAGCTGACGCTTAACATTACCGGGCCGATCACCCAGGGCGGACAACTCAACTCGCTCATTCGCCAATCGCGGGCAAGCGTGGACCAGAGCCGCGCGGACCTTTTGCTTGAGCAGCTCTCCGTCGATCAACAGGTTGAGACAGCCTACGCACAGCTCAACACGGCGCGTGCAAACATCGTTGCGACCCGCGAACAGATCCGCGCTGCTGACGTTGCCTTCCAAGGTACTCGGGAAGAGGCCCAGCTGGGTGCCCGGACGACACTTGATGTGCTCGACGCCGAACAAGAGCTTTTAGATGCTAGAAATGCTAACATTAGTGCAGTGATCGCAGAGTTCCGCGCTGCCTACGGTGTCCTTCAAGCAATAGGGCGGCTTACAGCGCAGGATCTTGGGCTTCCGGTGCAGCTTTATGATCCCGCTGGATATTACCGACTTGTAGAAACTGCGCCGTCGTCGCTGACAGTCTCGCCTCAAGGCGAAGCGCTCGACCGCATCTTAGAAAGCGTAGGAAGAAACTAGGATTTTTCCTTTCTGTTGTGCGGCAGCTTCCTTTGGCCTACCTTTGACCAAGGCTTTGAGTGGTACCAGAATATGTCGGACCCCGTGATTAACGTGGAGATTGAGGACGTATTGTCCTCTATCCGCAAGCTTGTGTCGCAGGACTCCGCGGCGAAAGAGGCATCAGATGATGCTCAAGAAAACGCGCTCATCCTTACTGAAGACCATAGGATCGACGAGAAGCCTGAAACCCCGATCGTTGCTAAGCCTGATATGGCCGATATGCGCCGCAGGGCGGCGTCTACAGTTCGAACAGAGCTTGAACGCGCGATAGAAGAGCTGGAAGCGACCATGGGTCTTACCGGCGCGCTTGAGGAAACCACGCAAAAAGCGAGCGAACCTTCAGATGTAAATCGAGCTGACAGTGAGCTCGACGAAGAGGCAACCTCGAATGCGCGTCCTGTGGCTGATCCCACGCCGACAGAGCCAGTCGCTGAGAACGTTCGAGAGGAAGCCGAGGCTCCTTCTGAAGACGCGGCCGAAGAGGCTGTGCTGAGTGATGAAGCAGGCTTTGAAGCTTCTCAAGAAAAGGATGACGCGCCGCTTGGCAGTCAACCAGCGCCCGAAGACGAGATCGACTGGGATGCGCCAGTAGGTAAGGCTATGGAGGGCGCGCCGCCTGAGCCTGAAGTCGCTACTGAAGAGGCAACCGAAGAGCGGTCAGTTCTCGAGGCAATCAAGATCGTTTCAGACGCGTCGGGCTACTCCGAGCAAAGCTATGACGAGTCATACGAAGGCGATGTTCTCAAGGGGGCCGAGCTTGAGTTCGAAGATAGCGCCGCCGAAGAGTCCGAGTTTGAGGAGCCGGAAGGACCATTTGAGGAGCGGTCCGTTGACCCCTGGCCTGAGGTAGAGGAGGCTGAAGTCACAGCGCCTTCGGAGCTCTCTATCGATGAAGAAATGTTGCGCGACCTTGTCGCCGATATCGTACGCTCGGAACTTCAGGGAGAGCTTGGCGAACGGATCACGCGCAATGTACGTAAACTCGTTCGCCGCGAGATAAACCGTGCTCTTGCGGGGCAGGACCTCATTTAAACGTTCACGGCGAGCGAAAATAGCGCGTCGGTATCTAGGTGGTTTTCCAAGTGATCTGCCAGCGCATCTAGCGTGCTTTCTATCACGTCGCCATAGTGTTGAATCGCAGATTGACCGCCAAGGTCAGCAAGGTAGGCGGCGCGGAAGGCATCGCTGGCAAATAGACCGTGGATGTAGCACCCTTTGATGCGGCCGGTGCCGTCTGCTGCACCTTCTGGCCTGCCGTCTAAGGTCAGCCAGGCGCGCGCTGTATCTGCTCCTGTGCTTTCGCCGATGTGGATTTCATAACCGCTCACAGCGATGCCGTCGGTCGTCTGGGCCTTGCTAAGCGCCAGCCGCTTTTCCGGGTGCATTGTGGTCTCGATGTCCAAAAGGCCAAGACCGTCTACGCGACCTTGCGCGCCCTCGATGCCGTCAGGGTCATTTATGGCTTTGCCCATCATCTGATAGCCACCACAAATGCCGAGAACGTGGCGCCCCCTACGGATATGCGCGGCGAGGTCGACGTCCCAGCCTTCGGCCTTAAAGGCAATGAGGTCGGCGATAGTGGATTTCGAGCCAGGGAGGATTACGAGCTGAGCATCGCCCGGCAGCGCACGCCCAGGCTCTACAATGTCAATCTCAACCCCAGGCTCGGCTGCGAGCGGGTCCAGATCGTCAAAATTGGCGATGCGGGGCAGGCGGGGGACGGCAATCTTGATGCCGTTACCTTTCGAGCCCTTGAGATCCATGATGTCTTCGGCTGGTAGCTTCCATGCGTCTTGAAACCAAGGGATGATGCCGAGGCTTGCCCAGCCCGTTTGTTCCGCAATCGTCGCCATTCCGTCGTGGAAGAGCGTGGGATCCCCCCGAAACTTATTGACGGCAAAACCACGGATGAGGGCGGCATCGGCTTTGGGCAAGACCGCCTTCGTGCCCACAAGCTGTGCAATGACGCCGCCGCGGTCGATATCGCCGATCAGGGCAACGGGGACGCTAGCTGCTTCAGCAAAGCCCATATTGGCGATGTCGCCTGCTCGCAGATTGACCTCAGCCGGCGAGCCTGCGCCCTCGACAAGCAGCCAGTCATGAGCCGGTGCGAGGCGACGAAAGCTTTCGAGCACAGCTGGCAAGAGCGTGGGCTTAAGCTTAGCGTATTCACGCGCTTTGGCCGTTGTCAGCCGCTTCCCTTGGACGATCACCTGTGCGCCGATCTCGCTTTCTGGCTTGAGAAGGACGGGATTCATATCCACCCTTGGTGCGAGCCCACAGGCGCGAGCCTGGAGCGCCTGCGCCCGCCCTATCTCCCCGCCATCCTCGGTCACAGCCGCGTTGTTGGACATGTTCTGTGGCTTGAATGGCGCCACGCTCAGACCTTTGCGCGCTAATAGGCGGCAGAGCCCCGCGACAATGATTGATTTGCCTACATTGGAGCCCGCTCCCTGGATCATCAGCGCCTTGGCCATTGCCCATGAACTCCCTAGTCTTGCCCTTGCGTTGCCAGGGAGGCCCCATGAACACGCCAGCCCATCTCATCATGGGGGCCGCCGTCTTTGGCAAGCCCGAAGCGCAGCGGATTACAATCGCGGCCCTGATTGGGGCGACCCTTCCAGACTTTTCGCTCTACGCGCTTGCAGGCTGGGAGTTGCTGGTGAAAGGCACGCCGGGCGACATCGTTTTTGGTCAGCTTTATTTCAGCGATAGATGGCAGCAAATCTTTGCCATCGACAATTCCTTTGTTCTTTGGGGGCTGGCTTTGGCCGCGGCCATCTACTTTCGGTCGGCTTGGGCCATTGCCCTCTGCGGGGCTGCGCTTCTGCACATCGCGCTGGATTTTCCGCTCCATAATGAAGATGCGCGGATGCACTTCTGGCCGATCTCGGAGTGGAAATTCTTCTCGCCGATCTCCTATTGGGACAGCAGCAGCGGAGGGCAGATCGTCGGTGTCTTTGAGCTTATCGCCGTGATCGGGATGACCATCTGGCTCCTTTTCCGGTATCGCTCTTGGCTTTGGCGCGCTTTTTTCACGCTACTTGCAGCGCTTCAGGTCGTGCCGTTTTTCGCCTGGTATTTCTTCTTCTGAAACGAAAAAAAACGCGCCCGTACGGACGCGCTTTTTCGCTTAAATTCAGTAGCTTTAGGCGGCCTCTGCCTGAGCAGCTGCCCGGCGCTCGCTTTCTTCGCGGCTCAGCGCGACAGAGGTGCGCACACCTTTGGAGACGAACTCCATAAGGCCATCTACGACCCGTTCGTTTGGATCGATACCGGCGCATGACAGCACTTCGCGGCCGTCGCGGGAGCGGGCCCAACGTGCGATTTGCTCGGGACCGTTGCCGTATTTCTTGTCATCTGCGATGGCGTCATCCAGGGCAGCCAGCACGACAGCAGCAAAGAGTTTGCGCGCGCGGTTGCCCTGTTCGTTATTGAAAGCAGTTCCGTCGACGAAATCCTTCATCGTGGTTCCTTTGTTATTGCTCTTGCGGTTTGGCAGCGTCCAACCCTTATGGACTATTAACACCGATTCGCGGTTCTCATTTTTGCATGGCTGGTATGCACTGAGCGCATCGGCCAGCGGCCATGGACTACAAGAAGCGGCGCTTGTTCCCCCAGCCAAGCGCAGATATAGGCACGCTCACGCACCCTTCAACCTTTCGACACAGTTTTGACACATGCCTAAAATCAACGGAAACGAGATCAGACCGGGTAACGTGCTGGAGCACAATGGGGGCCTGTGGTCAGCCGTAAAGGTAGATCACGTGAAGCCCGGAAAGGGCGGCGCCTTTGCCCAGGTGGAGCTCAGGAACCTTCGTAATGGCTCAAAGCTTAACGAGAGGTTTAGGAGCGCGGACAAAGTTGATCGTGTCCGGCTCGAGCAGAAGGATCAGCAGTTCCTCTACGAGACCGATGGCATGCTCGTGTTCATGGATATGGAGAGCTTTGAGCAGATTGAGCTTCCAGCTGAGCTGCTCGGCGACCGACGGCCCTTCCTACAGGACGGTATGACCGTGCAGATCGAATACTACGAAAGCGAGGCACTAAACGCGACTGTGCCCCAAAAGGTAACCTGCCAGGTTGTGGAGACGGAACCGGTGGTAAAGGGGCAAACAGCGGCGAACTCTTTTAAGCCCGCGATCTTGGACAACGGCGTCAAGGTTATGGTGCCGCCCTTCGTTGGACCCGA
>JBCCYG010000013.1:0-26464 GCA_039190145.1 Pseudomonadota bacterium
CCGAGATGTGCTTAAAGAGGCTGCCTTCTAAGAACTTAGCCCCTTCGGCCATGCTCACTCCTTCGCGCGGATCACCTGCATGAGCGGCAGGAGTGCGCCCATCTCAGGCCCCGAGGTCTGCCCTGTCAACGCTTTCCTGAGCGGCTGGAAGAGGCCTTTGCCCTTGCGACCGGTGGCTTCTTTGACGGCAGTGGTCCAGGCGCTCCAGGTGTCGGCCGTGAGTTCCTCGGGCAAGAGCGCCATGGCCTGCGTGACAAACTCTTGATCCTCCGCGTCTATCATCGGCTCGGCGCCGTCGCGCAACAGCTCCCACCACTTGCGCAGGTCGTGGAGCGTCGTGACGTTTTCATGGATAGCTGTCCAGAATGCTTCGGCATGCTCACCCGGCACGCCCGCTTCCGAAATCGCATCTGCTACGTCAGCGTAAGGCAGATCATGCAGGTAGCGTGCCGTCAGCGGATAGAGGTCCTCTGCATCGAATTTGGTGGGAGCGCTGCCGAAATTCGCAAGCTCGAAAGCATCGGCGAGATCTTCAAGCGAGGTACGTAGCTCGACAGGGTCTGAGGATCCTAGCCGCGCCATAAGTGATAAAAGCGCAAAGGGCTGCACGCCGTTATCTCGCAGATCGCGAAGCGAAAGCGTCCCAAGCCGCTTGGAGAGCGCCTCGCCCTGCGGCCCGGTGAGGAGCGAGTGATGGGCGAAGACCGGAGGCTCAAAACCGAGCGCTCGGATCATCTGAATTTGCGTGGCCGTGTTCGTTACATGATCGGACCCGCGCACCACATGGGTAATGCCCATATCCGTGTCGTCCACCACCGACGCGAGGGTGTAAAGCACCTGGCCGTCGCCGCGGATCAGCACCGGGTCTGAGACCGACGCCGCATCAATTGAGATTTCACCCAGAATGCCGTCAGCCCATTCGATCCGCTCCCAATCGAGCTTGAAGCGCCAATGGCCCGGGCGTTCCTGACGCAGAACGTCTTTCTCGTCATCTGAAAGGCTCAGAGCCGATCGGTCATAGACGGGTGGCTTCCCCATGTTGAGCTGTTTCTTGCGCTTGAGATCGAGCTCCGTCGGCGTCTCAAACGCCTCATAGAGCCGCTCCATGCCGCGCATTTTGTCTGCGGCCTCTGCGTAGCGATCCAGCCGCTTTGATTGATACTCGACGCGGTCCCAGCTCAACCCAAGCCACTCAAGATCGGTAAAGATCGCGTCGACATATTCCTGCTTTGAGCGCTCGGGATCGGTGTCGTCGATGCGCAGGATGAACTGCCCCCCGGCCTTTTGGGCGATGAGAAAGTTCATGAGCGCGGGGCGCAGATTGCCGATATGCAAGTAGCCCGTTGGAGAGGGCGCAAAGCGGGTGATGGTCATGAGCGAGCTCCTTGAGCGGCGCTCTCTCTCACTTTGGCTGGCCCAAGTCCAGTGTCAGGTGGGCGCGACCGGGTATTTCGAGGAAAGGTCTCTGAGGCCTGCCTCTACAAG
Source organism: Pseudomonadota bacterium (assembly GCA_039190145.1). GTDB lineage: Bacteria > Pseudomonadota > Alphaproteobacteria > Rhodobacterales > Rhodobacteraceae > Shimia_B. The sequence goes on from JBCCYG010000013.1 coordinate 1,486, forward strand.
CTCTTCGAGCACGGCCATGTCCACGTCCGCCAGCTTGTTGATGTAGAGACAGGCCTTACCATGCTTATGCTTACCCAGACGGTCGAGGAGGCCGTGGAAACCCGCATAGCCCGGCATGATGTAGAGTGACAGATTAGCCTTGCGCGGCGAGAAGCCGGTGGCGAGCATGTCACCCTCTCGCCCTGACTCGTAACGATAGTGATACGACCCGTAGCCGATGAGCGACGGCCCCCACATTCGCGGCGTCCAGCCAGTCAGGCGGCGAAACATGGCGTCGAGCACCTCGGCATCTGCGCGACGGGTTGGGTGTTCGACGCCCGCGATGAAATCGCCTGGGTCCACCTCGGTGATCTGGGTCTTGTTCTCGGACATGTGAGGGTCTCCTGTGCGGCTTTGCACGGGTCAATGGGCGGGCTGGCGCTATCTCACCCCTATCATAAACAAGACTGGAACGCTGCTATGGCTATCTCTCGACGCTCTCTTCTTGCTTCCGCTGCGGCCGCGCCGCTCCTTCCATTGGCAGGGCAGGTCGCTGCCGGAGGGCATGCAAGTGTGGCCCCAACACCCAAGGCGCGGAGTTTTGCGGTAGGCGAGTTCGTGGTGACTTCGCTCCTTGGTGGCACCGGCGAACGGGACAATCCGCAGGGCACCTTTGGCATGAATGTCAGCCCCGAAGAGTTCGCCCGCGTCTCTGAGGAGAACTTCATTTCAACCGAGACGTACCAGGGCTTCTTCAATCCTGTCGTGGTGCAGACAGGGTCAGAGACAATCCTCTTTGATACGGGCCTACCCGGCGAGGGCGTGCCCAGCGCGCTTGCGGATGTGGGTCTGAGCACGACTGACATCACCCATGTCGTGCTGACCCATATGCACGGCGACCATATCGGCGGCATGACCAACGATGCGGGCGAGGTTTACACAAATGCCGCCTACGTCACCGGGCGTCGGGAATACGATTTCTGGGTCGGCCAGGGCGAGGGCGGCCGCAACTACGATAATATGGCCGCCAAGGTGATCCCCTTTGCGGAGAAAATGCGCTTCCTCGATGAAGGCGGGGAGGTACGGTCTGGGATTACGGCGATGGGCGCGTTCGGCCATACGCCAGGTCACATGGTCTACATGCTCGAGTCGGGCGGTGAACAGCTGCTCATCACGGCGGATATGGCCAACCACCACGTGTGGTCGCTCGCCAACCCAGATTGGGAGGTGCGCTTTGACATGGATAAAGGCGCTGCGGCGGGGACGCGCCGCCGTATCCTGTCAATGCTCGCAGAAGAGCGTATCCCGATGATGGGCTACCACATGCCCTTCCCTGCAGCTGGTTATGTTGAGACGCGCGGCGACGGCTTCCACTGGGTGCCTGTCACCTATCAGATGACGCCCGCTTAAGCGCTAAAGCCCGGGCGAAGCGACCCCTGCGCCGTGGGACGGGAGCGGCGCGGGACATCTTTAGAAGGATCGAATCCGCTTTCAGCTTGGGGTCCAGCTAACGCGACTTCAGCATACTCGGAAATCGCTGCTGCCATCATCTCGGGCCGATGAGACATTTCGTGGTCCTTGATGGATACTGATCGACTACCGCGGACCCTTACAAAGTTTGCAGCGCCCATCCTGCCGGATGCGCGTTTGACGTCGACGCCTTCGTACTCGTCCCAGGGAATGAAGCGGCCCTTTACGTTAATCCCATCCTCATTGGCAAACACCACGGGTGTGCGCCAGATGAAGTAGGTGATGATATCCGCGAAAACATAGCTGAGCGCAGCAACTAGGATCGTCCCGACGGTGCGCTCAATAATCATGTATTCTGGATAGAAGCCGAAAAAGCTCAGTGCACCGCCAAAGAGGCTTACGTGGAAAGCCAGGCTGATAGCGGGGAGAAAACAGACAAGGCACAGTATTGCACCTTTTGTCAGGTTCCACCGCGACGGCACGAGCACGAGCTCACTCATCGAAAGTCTCCAATCACTAACACTCTCTGGATCGCACCGAAATGCGGCGAGGATTGGTAATGACTGTGGTTAATCTCTGCCACATCCAGGACGTCTAAGTGGGATCGCGCCACCTGTTAACGACCGGATAACGGCGGTCGAGCCAGAACGCCCGATGGGTCAGTCTGGCACCGGGAGCAGACTGAAACCTTTTATATTCAGAGATATAGAGAAGATGCTCGACCTTCTTGACCATTGCACGATCAAAGCCGGCCGCTACGCAATCTCCGACGCTTGCCTCATCGTCCACAAGCATCTCTAGAATGCCGTCAAGCACATCATATGGTGGGAGGCTATCTTCGTCCTTTTGGTCGGCGCGGAGCTCTGCTGATGGCGGCTTGTCTATGATAGTGACGGGGATCACCTCGCCCTCCGGGCCTTTCATCCAATCGCGGTGGTTGGAATTACGCCATCGGCATTGCTCGAATACGCGCGTTTTGTAGAGGTCTTTGATCGGGTTGTAGCCGCCTGACATGTCGCCATAGATCGTGGCATAACCCACGGCCACTTCGGACTTGTTTCCGGTGGTGAGCAACATCTCTCCAAACTTGTTGGACATCGCCATCAGCAGCAGCCCGCGGAGCCTGGACTGGATGTTCTCCTCGGTCACGTCGGGGTCAGCCCCGTTGAAGATAGGAGCGAGCGTCTCAGTCACCGCGGCGCGGGGGCCGGATATCGGCACCGTGTCATAGTGCACGCCCAAACGCTCAGCGATGTCGCGAGCGTCTGCGAGGGAGTCTTGCGAGGTGTATTCTGACGGCAGCATGACGCAACGCACGTTCTCGGCACCCAGCGCATCAACCGCAATGGTTGCAACAAGCGCGCTGTCGATGCCGCCTGACAGGCCGAGCAGCACTTTCTTGAATCCCGTTTTGCCAAGGTAGTCGCGCAGCGTCTCGACCATCACCCGGTAATCTTGCTCCCAGGCACCAGGATGGGCCGCCTTGTCCGCCTCACCGATGACCCAGCCCTCATTCGTCTGGGTCAGCTCTAGCGTGGTGATCCCCTCCTCGAATACAGGCATGCGCGCGGCCAAACTACCACCTTTGTTGATTGCAAAAGAGCCGCCATCGAACATCTGGTCATCCTGCCCACCGACCATGTTCAAATAGACGACGGGAAGCCCCGTCTCCGTGGAACGCGCCACGATGTGATTGAGCCGAACATCGAACTTATCACGGTGATAAGGCGACCCGTTGGGCACAATCAAAACCTCGGCGCCCGTTTCGGCGAGCGCTTCGGAAACCTCGGGGTGCCACGCATCCTCACAGATAGGCGTGCCGATGCGAAGCTCGTTGACCGTGTAAGGTCCCTGCACCGGCCCTTGCGCATAGAGGCGCACCTCGTCGAAGACACCGTCATTGGGTCTTTCACGCTTGAGCACCTGGTGAACGATCGCGCCATCTTCCAGGATGAAGTACCCGTTATAGAGAAGGCCATCCTGCCGTACAGGCCCGCCAATCCCGATTGCGGGCCCATCTACGCAGTCTTTTGCTAAGGCCTCGATCGCGGCCAACGCAGCCTCTGCAAAAGCAGGCTTCATGATTAGATCTTGGGTCTGATACCCGGTGATAAACATCTCGGGCAGCATGACCATGTCGGCACCCGCAGTCTTGCCCGCCTCCCAGGCCGATCGTGCCTTAGCGGCGTTTCCGGCAAGGTCACCCACAGTGGGGTTGAGCTGGGCAAGGGTCAGTCGAAAGGTGCGAGGCATGGCGGGGCTTTCAGGCTTGCGGCGCTGGGCGGGTCGCGCCCGGTTTAGCGTCCCGACGACACAGGCGAAACCCCGCGCCGGACGATCACAAACGCATATATGGGTGTTGTGCGGTTGGGCCACCTCATTTAGCGTTTCGACCTATCGCCATGAGAGAGTCGCAACCGCGAGCGACTGCGCCATAAGCCGCCAAAACGTGCGGAGCCAACCGACAATAGGGGCGATTTAGCAGGGGTGAGAACATGCAGTATTCTTGGTTATTGGCAGGCATTCTAGCGGCGGGTCTCGCGAGCGCGGCGACGGCGCAAAGCACGGCGACTAAGCAATACGACGACGGCGGTATCTACGAGGGTGAGTTCCGCAATGGCGTCCAGCATGGGCAGGGCAGCTACAGTCTCCCCAACGGTTACCAGTATACCGGTGAGTGGGTTGACGGAGAAATCCGTGGCCAGGGCACCGCGCGCTTCCCGAACGGCTCGATCTATGTCGGCGAGTTTGCCAAGGGCAAGCCGAACGGAATGGGTCAGATCACCTTTGCCGATGGCGGCACGTATGAGGGTGAGTGGTTTGAGGGCGCAATCACTGGAGAAGGCATCGCGCTCTATGCCAACGGGGTGCGCTATGAGGGCGGCTTCCGCCAGGCGATGCACCACGGCGAAGGCACGATGACCACCGGCGAGGGCTACGTCTACGCGGGCCAGTGGGTGAACGGCGTGAAAGAAGGCCGCGGTAAAATCACTTACCCCGACGGCGCGATCTACGAGGGCGACATGCTCCGAGGCGTCCGCGACGGAAACGGAAAACTCACCATGCCGGACGGCCTCATCTATGAAGGCCTATGGGAAAATGGCCAGATCAACGGAACCGGAAAGCTCATCCAGCCCAATGGCGATGTGTATGAAGGGCAACTCGTCGCTGGTCGTCGCGAGGGAACGGGCACGGTCACCTATTCAAACGGGGACACATATGAAGGCGCGTTCCTCAATGACCTGCGCCATGGCCAAGGCACCTTCCGCGGGACGGATGGCTATGTCTATATCGGCGCCTGGGAAAACGGGCAGGTCTCCGGCGTGGGTGAGGTCACTTACCCCGACGGCTCAGTCTACACGGGCGAGTTCGCCAACGACGTGGCGGATGGCTTTGGCAAGATCACTTATCCTGACGGCTCGACCTACGAGGGCACCTGGGTCGCTGGAGTGATCGACGGCGAGGGGATCGCAACCTATTCAAGTGGCGTGGTCTACCAGGGCGGCTTCAAAAACGCGCGCAACCACGGACAGGGCGTCATGACCTATGCGGATGGCTATCGCTATGACGGTGCGTGGGTCGACGGCCAGCGTCAGGGCCAGGGCACAGCGACCTATGCGGATGGGACAGTCTACACGGGCGAATTCCTCAACGGCCAACGCCACGGTGAGGGCGAGATTATCATGTCAGACGGCTTCCGCTATGTCGGCCAATGGTCTGAAGGAGAGATCGAGGGCCAGGGAACAGCGACCTACGCCAATGGCGATATCTATGAGGGTATGTTCCGCAACGGCCGCCGCCAGGGCGAAGGCACCATGACCTACGCCAATGGAGACACCGCAACAGGCACGTGGGAAGACGGCGCTTTATCAGACGCCCGCGAGATCGTCACCGACAGTGCAACCGAAAGCGACGGTTAGCGCTCACCACTGGACCGGTTCACCCTTCCAGTCCCAGAAAGTCCCGGTCTCACTGGCACTGCGCGCGGTGAGGACATCAATCAAACGTTTCGCCGACTCCTCCGGCATTATCTTGTCATGTCCCTGAAAACCGGACGTAAAGCGCGTGGCGACCGTCCCAGGATGCAGAGCGATCAATCGCGCTTCCTTATGCGTCCTGGCCAGCTCTACCGAGGCGCCCCTCACGATCTGGTTCAGCGCCGCTTTTGCCGCTCGATAGGAATACCAGCCCCCGAGGCGATTATCCCCGATTGACCCGACCCGGGCCGAAAGCACCCCGCAATAGCTTGCCCCCTCTCGCGACAAGAGCTTTGGCAAATGGCGCAGAATGAGCGCGGGCCCGATTGTGTTCACGCGGAACTGGTCTTCCATCGCTTCCGGGGTCAACGCGCGCAGGGACTTTTCCGGTCCCTGCCCTGCCCCATAGAGCTTGCCCGTGGCGATCATCACGAGGTCAAAGGGGCCGAGACCCGAAAACGCAGCATCAACCGCGCTGGGGTCAGTGACGTCAAACCCATGGTGACGCCGGGACAATCCGGTCACGGTAAGGCCCTGGCTCTCCAGCTCGCGCATGAGCGCGGCGCCAATGCCGCCCGAGGCCCCGATAATCAGTGCATTTTTCATCCTGCGCGAGTTAGTGCGTCCCGCGCGCGCTCCAAATACGCAAACCGCTCTAACGCCCAAAGCACGGGCAATCGCCCTTCATCTTTCCAAAATAACTCCCGCCGGAGGCATCCCGGCCTTGCCGACAGCGCATCTCGAAACACTTTCGAGCCATGCGTTGGCTCACGCTCCTTCTTTTTCTACCGGTTCAGGCCCATGCGCTTGACCTCGTTTTGCGTGACAGCGTCCCCATGCCCTTCGTCTCTTCGCTGGAATTCGATCCCGCCCTTTGCGGGGTCTGGATCGCCAATGAGGGTCGTGAGGTCGCTTTCATGGGCCCGTCCGGTGAGATCACTCGCCGGTTTGAGACCACGATGTTCACGGCCAAGGCCCTGACTGTGGAAGGCGACAACCTGCTCGTCGCGGACGGCACGGGGCGTTTTGAGCGGATGACGAAGGAAGGCGAGAAGCTCGGCGAGCCTTATCGCATGCCCGGTGCGGTCTGGGATGTCGAGGGCATCGTCTCCCGGCCAGGAGGTGAACTCGTCTTGACCCAGGACGACAATGCCCGCGTTTGGTCCTTGGATGCCGACGGCAAGCAGCAGTGGGAGATCAACGGCTTTGCGATGCAGCCGCCCATGGTGGAGCCGCAAGGCATCGCCTTCGACCGCCGCACGGGCGCGCTTTACGTCGTCGATGACCGCGAGGGGTCAAACTCAGTCTTTGAGTTCGCACCGGATGGCACCCTTTTGGCCACTGTCTCGCTCGCGCCCTATGGTATTGATCCCGAGGGTATCGCGATCCAGGCCGATACGGGCACAATGTGGATCGCGTTTGATGTGGACGGCAAGCTCGCGACCTTCGATTATCTCCCGTCGCTCCGCAATGAGGCCGCCGACGCCGCCTCAGACGCCTGCCTGATGTTCTAAGAAACCCCTTCACAGGGGCAGCGGCATATGTAATGTGCCGCTCATGGCAATGCATGCGCGCCTCCGCGCCCTACTGGGCCTTCTCCTTAGCCGCTCCTGAGCGTGCCTCTCGGCGCGACCGCTCAGGAGGAAGCAGCGCCGGCCAAAGAGAAACCAGCAAAAGCCAGACCCATGACCAATACCGACCGAGTTGTCATTTTTGACACAACCCTGCGCGATGGGGAGCAGTCCCCCGGCGCGACCATGACCCATGACGAAAAGCTCGAAATCGCCGAGATGCTCGACGAGATGGGCGTAGACATCATCGAAGCGGGCTTTCCCATTGCGTCCGAGGGGGATTTCAAAGCCGTCTCCGAGATTGCCGAGCGGGCGAACCAATCGACAATCTGCGGCCTGTCACGCGCCAACTACAAGGACATCGACCGCTGCTGGGAAGCCGTTAAGCACGCTAAATCTCCCAGGATTCATACCTTTATCGGCACGTCCCCCCTGCACCGGGCGATCCCGAACCTCACAAAGGATGAGATGGCCGAGCGCATCCACGACACAGTGACTCATGCCCGCAACCTTTGCGATAACGTGCAGTGGTCGCCGATGGACGCCACCCGAACGGAGTGGGACTACCTCAAGCTGGTGGTCGAAATAGCCATCAAGGCGGGCGCGACGACGATCAACATACCCGATACCGTGGGATACACGGCACCGATGGAGAGCGCCGATCTTATCCGGCGCCTGATCGCGGAGTGCGAGGGGGGCGAGGACGTGGTTTTTGCCACCCACTGCCACAATGATCTTGGCATGGCGACAGCCAATTCGCTTGCCGCTGTTGAGGGCGGCGCACGGCAAATTGAATGCACAATCAATGGCTTGGGCGAACGCGCAGGCAACACGGCGCTCGAAGAAGTCGTTATGGCACTCAAGACGCGCTCTGACATCATGCCGTTCCACACTGGCGTGGACACAACGAAAATCATCGCAGTCTCAAACCGCGTTGCCACGGCCTCAGGTTTCCCCGTGCAGTTCAACAAAGCGATCGTGGGCAAAAATGCCTTCGCCCATGAGAGCGGCATTCACCAGGACGGGATGCTGAAGAACCGTGAGAACTTTGAGATCATGCGGCCAGAGGATATCGGCCTTTCAGGGACATCGCTTCCGCTTGGAAAGCATTCTGGACGCGCCGCCCTGCGCGACCGGATGGAGAAGCTGGGTTATCCCTTGGCCGATAACCAGCTCTCTGATCTCTTCGTGCGCTTCAAAGATCTCGCCGACCGCAAAAAGGAAGTACTGGATGACGATCTGGTGGCGCTCATGCGCGATGAGATCGCTGAGGATCAAAACGAATACATGAGCGTTAAAGCCCTCCGCGTCGTCTGCGGTACCGAGGGTCCCCAAACCGCTGAACTCACCATGGTCATGGATGGCGAAGAGCGTTCCAGCGAGGCAACCGGTGACGGGCCCGTCGATGCGACCTTCAACGCCGTCAAAAAGCTCTATCCCCACGGGGCGCGCCTCGATCTTTACCAAGTGCAGGCGGTTACCCAGGGCACCGATGCGCAGGCGACGGTAAGCGTTCGGATGATCGAAGGCGGAAACATTGGCACCGGCCAGTCTGCGGACACCGACACCGTAGTTGCGAGCGCTAAAGCGTACGTGAACGCTCTTAACCGACTCATCGCCCGGAAGGAGCGCGAGGGCGTGGGCTATGACGAGAAGGCAGTAAGCTACAAAGACGCCGGTTAAGAGCAGACGACGTAACGGCAAGCATCTCAGAGGAGGCGGCGCAGCGTCGCCTCCCCTCAAAACCACTCTTTTACCTATCCTATGCTAGCCCTATAAGCACTCAGCCCCGCACGAGGAGTCGGGGCCGAGCAGGCAAGGACTATGGGTATGGCAGGGTTTGGCAGCCTCTTCTCATCGGATATGGCGATCGACCTCGGGACGGCGAACACGCTGGTCTATGTTAAAGGCAAGGGCGTTATACTGAACGAGCCTTCAGTCGTTGCCTATCAGGTGAAAGACGGCGTGAAAAAGCCGCTCGCGTTTGGAGAAGACGCAAAGCTTATGCTTGGGCGCACGCCGGGCTCGATTCAGGCGATCCGGCCCATGCGCGACGGCGTCATCGCTGACTTCGACGTGGCCGAAGAGATGATCAAGCACTTCATCCGGAAGGTGCATCGACGCACGACCTTTACCAAGCCGAAGATCATCGTCTGCGTTCCCCATGGCGCAACGCCAGTCGAGAAGCGCGCGATCCGCCAATCGGTGCTATCCGCAGGGGCACGCCGGGCGGGTCTTATCGCCGAACCTATCGCGGCAGCGATTGGCGCGGGAATGCCGATCACGGACCCGACCGGCTCTATGGTCGTCGATATCGGCGGCGGAACGACCGAAGTCGCCGTCCTTGCTCTCGCAGACATCGTTTATGCGCGCTCCGTGCGCGTCGGTGGCGATAGGATGGATGAGGCGATCATCTCCTACCTTCGCCGCCAACATAACCTCCTGATCGGTGAAGCGACTGCCGAACGCATCAAGACATCTATCGGCACGGCTAGGATGCCCGATGACGGGCGCGGTGCATCAATGCCGATCCGGGGTCGCGATCTGCTTAACGGCGTGCCAAAGGAGTCGGAGATCACACAAGCCATGGTAGCCGAGGCGCTTTCTGAGCCTGTGCAACAAATCTGCGAGGCCGTAATGACTGCTCTGGAAGCAACACCGCCAGATCTTGCGGCAGACATTGTTGACAGAGGCGTGATGCTAACTGGGGGCGGCGCGTTACTCGGAGAGCTTGACCTTGCCCTTCGCGAACAGACAGGATTGGCAGTAAGCGTTGCCGACGAGAGCCTCAATTGCGTGGCTCTCGGCACAGGCAAAACACTCGAATACGAAAAGCAGCTTTTGCACGTCATAGACTACGACAGCTAAGCTAACGGCAGGCGAACTGAACAAGGCGGGGATCGCTTTGGCTACGGACCGTCAGACACCGCAAGACTATACCGGACCGGTCCGCCGTCTTGTCGTGGCCGTCCTCATTCTGCTGCTCATCGCCGTTTTCGCACTTTGGCGCATCGACAGCCCGCGGGTGGAGCGTCTCCGGACCGAGATCACCGACAGGTTTGTGCCGTCCTTTGACTGGGCCATGGCGCCGATCACCGGACTGGCGCATCTCGCAAGCGACTTCCGCTCCTATCAGCGCATTCTTGAGCAGAACCAAGAGCTCAAGCGCGAGCTGCAACAGATGCGCGCGTGGAAAGAGGCAGCGCTCCAGCTTGAGCAGGAGAATGCGCGGCTCCTCGACCTCAACAAAGTGCGCCTGGACCCAAAATTCACCCATGTGACCGGCGTTGTGCTGGCTGATAGCGGCTCCCCCTTTCGCCAATCGGTGCTTATCAATGTGGGCGAGCGCGACGGCATCCGGGATGGCTGGGCCACCATGGACGGGCTCGGCCTCGTTGGTCGTATCTCGGGCGTGGGCGCAACAACGAGCCGGGTCATCCTCCTTACCGACGCCGCCTCGCGGCTCCCCGTCACGATCCAACCCTCCGGCGTGCGTGCCATCGTGGCCGGTGAGAACGCCGCGCAACCACCGCTAGATCTCATCGAAGACGTGGATGTTATCCGCCCGGGTGACCGCGTGTTTTCATCGGGCGATGGCAGCGTCTTCCCCTCCGGCCTTTTGGTCGGAGAAGTGATCCAGAGCCCCGACGGGCGCTTCCGCGTTCGACTGGTCGCGGATTACGAGCGCCTTGAGTTTTTGCGCGTTCTTCGCAGTCACGAGGTAGAGGCCGTTGACACGACCGGAGACCTCGTAACCCCACCGCTTAACGATGTATCTGCCAGCGCCGAGGATCTTTCCGATGGGTAGCGCGGGCACAGGATATATATGGGGTATGCGCGGGCTCTATGCAGTGACCGGAGTGCTGATCCTGTTTATTCAACTCCTGCCGCTTGAAACGGTGCCCCGCGGCTGGGTAGCGCCGGATTTCATCTTATGCATCACCATGGTGTGGGTGGCCAGGCGCCCTGACCTTGCGCCGGTCTGGCTAATTGCAGCCATGTTCCTGCTGACGGACCTCCTCTTGCAGCGCCCCCCCGGGCTGTGGTCTGCGCTAGCCCTTGTGGCAACAGAGGTTCTGCGCACCCGCACAAGCGATCTCAAGGACACGACCTTTGCCTTTGAATGGGCACTCGTTTCAGCAATTATAGTCTGCTTTTACCTGGCATTGACGGTGGCTTGGGCGCTCCTCGTGCCCTTTGAAATTTCCCGATCGCTTCTCGCGCTCCAAATGATCTTTACGATCCTCATCTACCCCGCAATGGCTGCGCTCTCTGCTGCTGTTTTCCAGGTGTCAAAGGCCGCCCCCGGTCAGACCGATGCGTTGGGGAGAAAGCTATGAAAGCCGGGCCCAAAGATGTCGCTGCCTCGCACACCAAGATAAGCCGCCGCGGGCTCATCTTTGCGGGCGCTCAGCTATTTGTCATAGGCGCGTTAGGGCTGCGGATGCGTCACCTTCAATTGGAGGAAAATGACCGCTTCCGACTCCTCGCCGAGGAAAATCGCATCAACATCCGACTGCTGCCGCCGGCGCGCGGCATCGTCTACGATATTGACGGGAGGATCATCGCAGAGAACGAGCAGAATTATCGGATCACGATCGTACGCGAAGATGCAGGCGACGTGGATGAGGTCCTTGCGGAGCTCGCGAGGCTCGTAGACCTGAACGATGATGACATCACACAGGCCCGGGAAGACATATTCAAGCGTAGCGCTTTTGTGCCCGTAACGATCAAGGATCGGTTAAGCTGGGAGGCGGTCGCGCGCGTTTCCGCCAATGCGCCGGTTCTCCCGGGCATCTACGCGGAATATGGACTCTCGCGGTATTATCCCCGCGGTTCCGATTTCGCGCACATCCTAGGCTATGTCGGGCCGGTCTCGGACTATGACCTGTCCCGAACTAACGATCAGGACCCGCTCCTGCAGATTCCGAAATTTCAGATTGGGAAGACGGGCGTAGAGAACAAACTAGAGCGTGAACTGCGCGGTCGCGCCGGATCCAAGCAGATTGAGGTCAACGCAGTTGGCCGCGTGATGCGCGAGCTTGAGCGAGAGGAAGGGCAACAAGGTCTCGACGTCCAGCTGACAATTAACGCGAGGCTTCAAAACTACGTTCAGGCACGGCTCGGTGACGAGGCGGCCAGCGCGGTTGTCATCGATTGCGAGAATGGAGACCTCTGCGCGCTCGGCTCGGCCCCCACATTTGATCCGAACCTATTCGTTCGCGGAATATCTGTCAGCGATTACAGCGCTTTAACGGAAAACAAGTACCGCCCACTCGCTAACAAAGCCGTGCAGGGCACCTATCCGCCAGGCTCGACCTTCAAGATGGTAACGGCTTTAGCAGCCCTCGAAGACGGCCAGATAGACAGTCAGGAGACGGTCTTTTGCGGCGGTTTCACAAACGTGGCCGGTAACCGCTTCCACTGCTGGAAGCGCGGCGGCCACGGCAATGTCGATCTCAAAAAGAGCCTAAGAGAAAGTTGTGACCTCTATTACTACGACATCTCGCAAAGGGTCGGCATCGATAAGATGGCCGAAATGGCGCGCACGCTCGGGCTCGGCACGCGCCATGATCTGCCGCTCTCGGCCGTTGCGGCGGGCCTTGCCCCAGACAAGGCCTGGAAACGCCGTGTGCGGGACGCCGAGTGGCGAATTGGCGACACTGTCAACGCGTCAATCGGCCAGGGCTACGTGCTCGCCTCGCCGCTACAGCTCGCCATCATGGCCGCACGCATCGCCACCGGTCGGCGCGTCACACCCCGCATTGTTGCGAAGAAGGACGGGGTAGCCCAACCGAGCGGCGCGGGCGAACCGCTCGGGCTCAACGAAAACCACCTACGCCGCATCCGAGAAGCCATGTGGGAAGTGACCAATGACCGGCGCGGCACAGCGTATGGTTCCCGCGTGATTGCCGAGGATTTCAGGATCGCAGGAAAGACGGGCACCACCCAGGTGAAGAGGATCACGCAAGAAGAGCGAGATCGCGGGATCACCCGCAACGAGGACCGCATTTGGGAACACCGCGACCACGCGCTCTACGTTGCTTTCGCGCCGTTCGAAAATCCGCGCTACGCGGTGGCCGTTGTGGTCGAGCATGGCGGCTCCGGATCGAGAGCCGCCGCACCGATTGCGCGGGATATACTCCTTCAGGCTCTTTATGAGGGCACGCCGCCCCTCGAGGCATATCCAACGAAAGACAGGGTGCCCATCGCCACGCAGCAGGAGGAGCTAGAACTCTGGGACGGCGTTGATGATCGGCCAACGCGGGACCAAGCATGAGCTATCTTGAGTACCGCATGCAGACGACGCCCACGGGCATCCGCAAGGTGCTCGCGCTCAACTGGGCCGTGATCGTGCTTGTCTGCGCCATCGCAGGCGTTGGCTTTGTCATGCTCTACTCCGTCGCCGGAGGAAATCTAGCCCGCTGGGCAGAGCCTCAGATGCAACGCTTTGCCATGGGCATCACCGGGATGTTCATAATCGCAATGGTACCGATCTGGTTCTGGCGAAACATGTCGGCCATGGCCTACCTGCTCTCGGTCGTGCTTTTGATAATTGTGGAAGTCGCGGGCGTCACCGGCATGGGGGCTCAGCGATGGATTGATCTTGGTTTCATGCGGCTGCAGCCCTCAGAGCTGATGAAAATTACGCTCGTGATGTTCTTGGCCGCCTATTACGACTGGCTGCCGCTGCACAAAACATCGCGGCCGGTTTGGGTGATCCTGCCGGTGATCTTGATTTTGATCCCTGTATTCCTAGTCCTGCGGCAGCCTGACCTCGGAACGTCGATCCTGCTTCTCGCTGGCGGGGGAACGGTGATGTTCATCGCCGGGGTCCACTGGGCCTACTTTGCATCCGTCATAGGGGCTGCCATTGCGCTTATCATGACGGTCCTTCAGTCTCGTGGGACCGAGTGGCAGCTCTTACAAGATTACCAATACCGGCGTATCGACACCTTCCTCGACCCGTCGCAAGACCCGCTCGGCGCGGGCTACCACATCACCCAGGCAAAGATAGCTCTGGGTTCCGGCGGCTGGACTGGACGGGGCTTTATGGAGGGAACTCAATCCCGCCTAAACTTCCTCCCCGAGAAGCACACGGACTTCATCTTCACGACACTTGCTGAAGAATTCGGTTTCATAGGCGCTTTCTCACTCTTGACGCTCTACACTCTCCTTATCGGCTTCTGCATCGTATCCGCTTTGGCAAACAAAGATCGTTTTGCCTCCCTGTTAACCTTCGGCATTGCAGCGACTTTCTTTTTCTTCTTTGCGGTCAACATGGCGATGGTCACGGGTCTAGCTCCCGTCGTTGGCGTGCCGTTGCCGCTCGTGAGCTATGGCGGGTCGTCCATGCTCGTGCTTTTGTGCGCATTCGGGCTCATGCAGTCCGCCCATGTCCACAGACCGAGGTAGCATGCTCAACATTCTTTTCGCCGCCCAGAGCGAGCGCTGGGAGGAGTATGAAGCTCCCCTGAAAGACGCGCTTTCGCAGGCAGGGATCACCGCGCATCTTGCGCCGGAAATGAATGCCGAAAAGGTCGACTACATCGTATACGCGCCGAATAGCTCGGTGCAGGATTTCACACCGTTCACGCGCCTCAAGGCCGTCCTCAATCTCTGGGCCGGGGTGGAGGCTGTGGTCGGCAATGAGACGCTGAAAGTGCCGCTCACGCGCATGACGGATGAAGGCATGACAGAGGGCATGCGCGACTATGTGGTCGCCCATGTCATGCGGCATCATATCGGGCTCGACGCCCATGTCGTGAACCCAGACCAGATTTGGGACGACACGCCCCCGCCCCTGGCGCGGCATCGTACAGTTGGTTTCCTCGGGATCGGGGCACTTGGCGGGGCCTGCGCCACAGCGATCTCAGCGCTCGGGTTCACCGTGCTGGGCTGGAGCCGAAACCAAAAGGCGCTTGACGGCGTGGAATGCCATTCGGGCCAAGAGGGGCTGAGGAAGGTACTAAGCCGCTCTGAGGTCCTCGTGCTGTTGATGCCTTTTACGCCGGCGACCGAGAACACGCTGAACGCCGAAACGCTCAGCTGGATGCCCAAAGGCGCCTTCATCATTAACCCCGGGCGAGGACCTTTGATTGACGATGACGCCCTGCTTGCGGCGTTGGATTCCGGCCAGATTGACCACGCAACCCTCGACGTGTTTCGTCAAGAACCGCTCCCTGCAGATCACGCCTACTGGACGCATCCTCGCGTCACGGTCACCCCCCATCTCGCCTCTGCAACGCGTCCAGACCTGGCCTCTGAACGGATCGCCGAAAACATCCGTCTGAACGAAACGGGTAAGCCGATGCTCGATGTCGTCGACCGGGCAGCGGGCTACTGAGCTAAGTCAAACGAGCTTTGGCGGCTTGTCCGGGTCCATCCCTGGCGCACTCGGTTCGTGAGCAGTGACGGTTTCAGGCTGCGGCAGGTCAAAGCGCAGCGCCACGCGCGCGAGTTGGCCAGCAACCGCATCGGACGCTATAAGAAAGGTGACGTCAAGCTGGCCCGCATCTAGGCCAGAGAAGGTCAGCGCTTCATTCGCCGCCTGGCTCAGGGCCCGCTCCGCGCCCGGCGCTGCATCAATGAATGCTAGGATATGTCCGACTGAACCGTCCTCATATGTGGCAAGAGCAAGAAACGCCGCATCGGCGGCTGCCCCCATAAGCGCGAGCTTTGCATCAAGAGCTGTCAGCAAGAGCTCTGGAAGGTTCCCCGGCGCAGAGACCTCTTTCACCGCGAGCTCGGCCGCTTCCGGCTCTTTATCCAAAACCCCTGCAAACCACGAGAGCGCGTCGCTCGGCAGCAGATAGGACGATGGCGCAACCTCCAGGTTAATGCCAAGCCCAAGGCCCTGCGCGGCGAGCATCTTCACCAGTACCCGCCCGGAGAGCGCCACGTAGGGCGCTGGTCCGTCCACGAAAGCCGCAAGCCGCTCGGCCCTGTCAAAGGCGAGCACAAACCGGCCTTCCTCTAGCTCGAAAAGTTGCGGCGCGACCTCGTCACCCTCGGGCTCTTCTTCCACCAGAAGGAAAAGCTCCGCATCTGCCACGCGTTCGTAGTAGCGGAGGCGATCTGCATCATCACCTGAGGCCTCCATGGCGGCGAAGGCGTGATCGATAGGAGTTTCAGGAGTCATAAGAGCTCTTTCAATCGCGCGCGCATCGCTGGGACAAGCTCGGCCTCGAACCAAGGGTTCTTTTGCAGCCAGTGATTGTTACGCCACGACGGATGCGGGAGCGGGAAAACCCCAGGCGCATGGTCACGCCAGGCCCCTACAGTGTCAGTCACATTGCGCGCACCCAAATGCCATGTCTGCGCTGCACCGCCTACGAGGAGGAGGCACTCCACGTCTCCCAGGCTGTCGAGCACCGCAGTGCGCCAAGTTTTGGCGCACTGCTTTGGCGGCGGCAGATCGGCCCCCTTTTCGTTGTAGCCAGGAAAGCAAAACGCCATCGGCACTATGGCAATGCGCGACTGATCGTAAAATGTTACGTCCTTCACTCCCATCCAGGCGCGGAGACGGTCGCCCGAGGGATCGGTAAAAGGCTTGCCGGAATTGTGAACGCGCATCCCAGGCGCCTGCCCCGCGATCAGCACGCGAGCGCCCGGTCGAAACCAGGTCACCGGCCGCGGCTCATGGGCAGTATGCGTCTCAGCAAAGCGCGGCGCGCAGAGTCGACAGGAACGAATATCACGCGCTATTTCCATGGGTTGAGAGTTGCCACGCAAAAGACCGGTGACAAGGGGCTTGCATGTAATTCTATATTTCTATAATTATAAAAATATGGAAATGAAAAGCATAGACTCCGCGCGTCTGGCTGAGGTTGCTTCCGCCTTCGCAGCACTGGGCTCCGAACAACGTTTGACGGTTCTGAGAATCCTCGTCCGCGCAGGCGAGGCCGGGCTTTCGATCGGAGAGCTTGGAGAGCGCTCCGGTGTGACAGGCTCCACCCTCACGCATCACATGAAGATTCTCGCGCAAGCGGGGCTTGTGAGCCAAGAGAAGCGCGGGAGGTCGATCATCTGCGTGGCAGCGGCCTATGACGAGGTCCGTGCCCTCTCCGGGTTTCTGCTTTCTGAGTGCTGCGCAGACTGCGCGACACCGGATACGGAGGCGGCACGTGGCTGATCTCACCCAAAACCTCCCGAAGTTTCGTGATATCCCTCGCGGTTGGCTCGCGAGTGTTCTCATCCTTGCAATGCTGGCATTGTTCGATGCGCCCCAGGTGCCCGACACACTCGTCTTCACAGCTAAGGCGCTTCTGAATACCGCGCCTTTCATTCTCTTTGCCGTGCTTGCAGTGGCCTATGTAAAGGCGTCGGGTGCCGAAACGCTGCTTGCCAAGGCATTCCAGGGCAATCAGGTGCGCATGATCACGCTCGCGGCCCTGCTTGGTGGCCTATCACCGTTTTGCTCCTGCGAGGTCATTCCTTTCATCGCGGGCCTCTTGGCTGTTGGCGCGCCCCTAAGTGCTGTGATGGCCTTTTGGCTGGCTTCACCTCTCATGGACCCTGCGATGTTTACGATCACCGCCGGCGCGATTTCGTGGGAATTCGCCGTGGCAAAGACGGTGGCCGCGGTTTCCTTGGGCCTCATGGGCGGCTTTGTCACGCTCGCGCTGATGAAAAGCCCCGTCTTCGCCGACCCTTTGCGCGAGACACAGCAAAAGCGCGGCTGTGGTTGCGGCCCTTCCCCGTTCTCTGGCCGACCTGTCTGGCAGTTTTGGGGAGAAGCCCCGCGGCGGGAGATTTTTCGAGAGACCTCTGTTGAGAATGCTCTATTTTTGCTGAAATGGCTCACACTCGCTTACCTCTTAGAGAGCCTCATGCTCGCCTACGTACCGGCTGAGTGGATTGCAGGAGCCCTGGGCGGAACCGGTGCAGCGCCCGTGGTCATTGGAGCAGTCGTCGGCGCGCCGGCCTACATGAACGGTTACGCGGCTGTGCCGCTTGTCGGCGAGTTGATGAACCAAGGCATGGCCCCCGGGGCCGCCATGGCATTCATCGTAGCTGGCGGTGTCAGTTCGATCCCGGCTGCTGTGGCGGTTTGGCCTCTAGTGAAGCCTCGCGTTTTTGCGGCATACATAGCCTACGGGCTCATTGGCGCGATGCTTGCCGGATTTGCGGTGAACGCGCTATTGTAGGTCGGCGTGCGGTCGTGCCGCATGCAATTGCATACAATGATGTTGCGCCGCAGAATGGCATGACCTAGAGGGTCGCCAATGATCCGCAGAGGGCCGCCCCATGAACCGCACTTGGAACTTCGTACAGAACTATTCGCTGCTACTCATCGCGGGCGCGCTCATCGCCCTAGTCTGGGCCAACATCGACGCGGAAAGCTACCACCACTTCGTTGAGTTCAAGATTTGGGATCACGCCCCGATCGGCCACTACCATGATGGTCACAGAACGCTAACGCTCCACTACCTCGTCAACGACATCCTTATGGCGCTCTTCTTTGCGATCGCTGCAAAGGAAGTCTGGGAAGCGATTATTCTGAAAAATGGGTCGCTTAGGGGCAAAAAGGCCGCAACGCCGCTCTTCGCAACAGCGGGCGGCATGATTGGCCCGATCACCGTGTACCTTGGTTTGGCGCTGGTTCTGGGCTCTGACACGTTTGACGCTGTGGCCAACGGCTGGGCGGTGCCAACAGCCACCGACATCGCGTTCTCGTACCTTGTAGGGCGCCTCGTCTTTGGCGCAGGCCACCCGGCTGTCCGCTTCCTCCTTCTACTCGCGATTGCCGATGATGCGGCTGGCCTGATCATCTTGGCGATCTTCTACCCGTCAGGAGACCTTGCGCCTGTCTGGTTGCTGCTGTCCGTGGCGGCAGCGGTCGGTGTGTTTGTCCTGGCAAACTGGCTACCCCGCCGTCTGGACCGCGGAGATCAGTCGCGTGCAAACTCAACCTGGGTCCGCAAGACGCTTAAGTTCTGGCCTTATGTGATCGCCGCGTGCATGAGCTGGTACGGCTTCATGATGTCGGGCTTGCACCCTGCTCTGGGTCTGTTGCCGATCGTCCCGACGATCCCTCATGCTGACCGTGACTTCGGTATTTTTGCCGAGGCAGAAGCCCATATGCACGACCTCCTGAACGAGATCGAGCACGGCCTAAAGGTTCCGGTTGAATTCATCCTGTTTTTCTTCGGGCTCCTGAATGCTGGCGTCGAATTCAGCTCGATGGGGGACGCAACTTGGCTTGTTCTCCTCGGCCTGATCGTGGGCAAACCAATTGGAATCCTCCTATTTGGCTGGATAGCGGCCAGACCTTTGGGTCTTGGCATACCCGAAGGCATGCGCATCATTGACTTAGTAGTCATTGGTTTTGTGGCCGCGATCGGCTTTACGGTCTCGCTCTTTGTTGCAGCCGTGGCATTCGATGCTGGTCCAGTCCAAGACGCAGCAAAGATGGGAGCCCTATTCTCGTTCATCGCGGCCGTGCTCGCGATCGTAGCGGGCAAGGTCCTGCGTGTAGAGAAACAGCAGCATGCAACAAACGTGTCTGCGTCGCCCGCTGAATAGTCGTTTGAGGGGGCCATGGCTTCCTCAAACAACGCTCCCAGTTTTGCCTTAATTCATTGTTACTTTGCTTGAAAAACTGCGATACTAACGATGGCGGTTCTTGAAGCCGTTTTAAGACCTTTCAGCTAAGGAAGGCGGGAAATCGGCTAGGGGGCGTGCCGGGGAGAGCGGATGCTCGAGTTTGTGAACGTTTCGAAGTCCTTTTGGACTGGAAAGCAGCGCAAGGTGATCCTTGATGGCGCGTCCTTTCGCGTTGATCTAGGCACATCGCTTGGCATTCTCGCCCCAAACGGCACCGGGAAGACTACCGTCATTAATATGATGGCGGGGTTGGAAAAGCCTGATGAAGGCGTCATCAACCGCACCTGCAAGATTTCCTTTCCACTTGGCTTTATGGGCGGGGTCGTCACGAAGCATACCGCTGTGGAAAACTGCCGCTACATAGCGCGGCTCTACGGCCTGGACCCGGACTATGTTGAAGCCTTCTGTCGTTGGATGTGCGGTTTAGAAGAGTACTTTGACATGCCCGTTGGGACATACTCGGCGGGCATGCGCGCGCGCTTTACTTTTTCACTTCTCCTTGCACTCGACTTTGACATGTACCTCATCGACGAAGGGATGCCCCACACCACTGATGTAAGCTTCAACAAAAAAGCGGGCGCAGTGCTTAAGGAGCGGTTGGAAACGACCACTGTTATTATCGTTTCACATGAACCTAGAGTTTTGGAGAAGTTCGCACGATCAGCAGCGGTACTCGTTGACGGGCAATTTGTTATGTTTGACACTCTGGAAGAGGCTAAGCAGCTTTATGACTACCAAACCCAGAGCTAGTAAGTTTCGCATCAAGCGCAGCGGTAAAGTGTCCAACGGCGAGAACGAAGCTGCAAAACCAGCAGGTGAGACCCAAGGGCATCTAGGCGTTGCACCCAGCAGATCAGCGCCGCGCCCCATTTCTCGAGAGCCTAATGAGACCAACAGCGGTCGGGCTGAAGCAGAGCAACGACTTGATCCTGCGCAGACCCGCATCCGCGATAAAATCCGGGCTGCTCAACAAGCGCATATGAAAGATGCGCCTCAAGCGCCAGATCGCGGGGCAACGGCACAGCATGGCGGTGCAAAGAGCGCGCCTCGCACTAATCCCAAGACAAGTATCGACGAAATCCGAAGAGAAGGCCTCACCGGTCGTCAGCTGCGCATGGCGCGGAGGGTGGCACAAAAGAACGGCATCGGTGCCACAAGCGATTTTGAAGCTGTGAAGCTGCTTCGAGAGGCAGGCATTGACCCATTTCAGGCAGCTGGTGCGCTTGAGCTCGTTGTGCCCAACACCGCTGATACATCGACCGCCCTGGTCGACAAAGTTCAACTGCCGCAAACGGTCCCCGGGTCTGGCAGTAGCCTGACGCCTTCCGTGCAGCCGGCAGCGGAGACGAGAGCCAAGGAAATTCGAGCAATACAGCAGGATATTGCCCGCCGCAGACGAAAAAAGATGACGCTCCTATTCGCGCGTCTCGCCATTTTTGTCGGGCTACCCACACTGGCTTTCGGCTACTATTTTGCGTTCCTGGCTACACCGATGTTCTCGACCAAGTCAGCTTTTCTCATTCAGCAAAATGAGGGCGCAGGATCGGCAGCCGGAGGACTTGCAGGCATGTTTGGGTCGAACCAACTCGCTACTGTGCAAGATTCAATTGCGGTGCAAGGTTACTTAAAGTCCCGCGAGGCAATGCTACGTCTCAATGAGGATCACGGCTTCAAGGCACACTTCCAGCGCCCGGAAATTGACGCCATATCGCGGCTTGCAGCCGACGCGTCTAACGAAGAAGCCTACAAGGTCTACGGCCGCAACGTGAAGATTGGCTACGATCCAACTGAGGGCATTATCACCATGGAGGTGATCGCCGCCTCCCCTGAAGCAAGCCAAACCTTTTCAAATGCGCTGATCTCTTACGCGGAGGGGCAAGTTTCAGACCTGTCATTACGGCTACGGAACGATCAAATGAGCGGCGCTAGGGCGAGCTTTTCAGAAGCGGAGCAAAAGCGCGAAGAAGCGGCCCAGCGGTTGGTCGCTCTGCAAACAGAGCTTCAAACTGTCGACGCAACCGGCGTTATCGCTTCTGCGGAAGCACGCATCGCGACGTTCGAGACACAGCTCGAGGAGCGGCGGATTGAACTGCAGGCGCAGCTCGCTAACCGACGTCCAAATCAAGCGCGAGTTGAGGGGTTGGAGGCCGACATTCGCTTCCTTGAGCAGAGCGTCGCAACACAGCGAGCGAGGTTGACTGAAGTTGGAGAAGAAGGAAACTCGTTGGCCTCAATCCAGGCGCAAATACAGATGGCCCAGATTGATTTCACAACGCGAGATGCAATGCTCCAGCAGGCGCTTCAAGCCTTAGAGTCATCTAGAATCTCCGCGGACCGACAAGTTCGCTACATCGCCATTTCGACGCCACCGACTGCACCCGACACAGCAACTTATCCAAAGGTTTTCGAAAACACCTTTCTAGCGTTCCTGATTTTCGCGGGCATTTATTTGATGGTGTCTCTCACCGCATCGATCCTGCGTGAACAGGTGTCCAGCTGATGAAGAGCGTTGAGATTGGTGGGCTCACAACATCGAATGCCTCGCCACTGACGGTAATCGCCGGCCCTTGCCAGCTCGAAAGCCTCGACCATGCACAGATGATCGCTGGAAAGATGGCTGAAGCCTGCGCTGCCTTTGGAGCAAGCTACGTCTTTAAAGCGAGCTACGACAAAGCCAACAGAACTTCGCTCACTGGCAAGCGCGGTCTGGGCATCGATGAGGGCCTCAAAATCCTTGGTGAGGTCAAGAAAATGGGCATGCCGGCTCTCACCGATGTGCACTCGCCCGAGCAATGCGCACTAGCTGCAAGCGTCGTGGATGTCATTCAAATACCGGCTTTCTTGAGCCGACAAACCGACCTGTTGATCGCGGCGGGTGAAACGGGGGCTGTCGTCAATATCAAGAAGGGCCAGTTCCTTGCTCCTACGGACATGACCAATGCTGTCGCTAAGGTCGAAAGCACAGGTAACGAGCGCATCCTCCTCACAGAGCGGGGAGTGTCCTTTGGATACAACGCGCTTATCGCCGACATGCGCAGCCTGCCGACCATGGCACAGACGGGCTATCCCGTTATCATGGACGCAACGCACGCCGTCGCTCAACCTGGAGGTCTGGGCGGCTCTTCTGGAGGCCAGCGTGAATTTGCGCCTGTCTTGGCACGAGCGGCCGTTGCCTTGGGCATTGCAGGCGTCTTCATAGAAACTCATGAGGATCCGGACCGCGCGCCCTCGGACGGACCCAATATGGTCTATCTACGCGACATGCCCGAGCTGCTCGAGACACTCATGGCCCTCGATCATGTCGCAAAGGCACGCCCGATCACCCTTTGACGCCGCGCGCGTGCCGCGCGATGGTGCCGCCCATGCGCATCCTGCTGCTTTTACTCACTCTGTTCCTGGCCAGCCCTGTTGTTGCACAGGAGGCTGAACCAACCGGAACGATTATCGCCACGGATGACGCCGCTCAGGATGCTGCCATCGCGCAGCGCCTACGTGGAATTCTGGAGGAGCTCGGGGGATACTCAGATGTCACCGTCACAGTATCCTCAGGTATCGTCACATTCCGCGGCACGACCCTCTCCCTCGAAGAGACGTCACGGCTGACGACCATTGCGGGGCGCGTCGAGGGCGTCGTCGCGATCGAGAACGAAGTTACAGAGACGACAGATGTCGCAGCGCGCCTTGACCCCGTCCGCGAGCGACTCCAAGGCCGCCTCGCGCAATTCGCAACGCTCGCGCCTCTCCTCGCGATTGCAGGGGCGGTCTTTGCCATCGTCCTCTTGTCCGGCCTCCTCTTGGCGCGCGCGCGCTTCATCTCGCGCCTCGCACCCAATGCATTCATCGCGGATATATACCGCATGGTCGTCCGGCTGGCCTTCCTGGTCATTGGCATCGTCCTTGCGCTCGATATCCTCGGCGCCACCGCATTGTTGTCCACGATCCTAGGTGCTGCAGGCATCATCGGCCTGGCAGTTGGCTTCGCTGTCCGAGACACTGTCGAGAACTTTATCGCCTCGATCATGCTTTCCATCCGGCAGCCCTTTCGCCCGAATGATGCCGTGGAGATTAATGGCGATGAGGGTCTCGTCATCCGTCTGACCTCGCGCGCCACGATCCTCTTGAGCTTTGACGGCAACCACATCCGGATCCCGAACGCGACTGTATTCAAAAGCCGGATCGTCAATTACTCCACCAACCCGGAGCGCCGCTTTCTCTTCGAAATCGGGGTGGCCTCGGATGCCGATCTTGCCGCCATGCGCCATCTGGCGGAAGAAACAGTGGCCTCCCTGCCCTACACACTCAAAGAGCCAGCACCCTCGGTCTGGACGGACCGCATCGGCGACGGAGCGATTTTCCTGAAAGTCACGGGCTGGATAGACCAACGTACCACAAGCCTCCTGCAAGCCCGCAGCGAAGCCCTAAGGAACGTCAAAGCAGCCATCGAAGCAACCGGAGTTGAGGTCCCCGATACGACCTATCGCGTGGCTCTCACAGCACCTCTGGCTTCTGTTCCAGAGCCTGCCCCGTCACCCAAGCCACCGGTGATTGAGTTTGAGGCAGACAACGTTACCGAGGCCGCACCCCAGGCACTGACAGAGATGGTGAGCGCGGAGCAGCAGGACGAGGACAAGCCAAACCTCCTGCGCGAGGACGCGCCCGAAGAATAGCGCAATTTTCGGCGCTGAGCGCTCGGGAAGTCTTGAAACCCCGCGCCTTTCCTCGTAGCAACCCGCTCGCTGCTGGGATGTAGCTCAATGGTAGAGCACCGGTTTTTGGTACCGTAGGCTGTAGGTTCGAGTCCTACCATCCCAGCCAAGCACTCTTCGATTTTTGGCAGAGCGTTCTCCGTTTGCGGTATCGGCGGTACGAGTTTGTAGGTTGGGTGGAGTTAGAGCCCAGTGAACTGGGCGCTCTGTTTTGACCAGATGGCTGGGAAGCGGTTTTTGATCAGATAATCGGTTGTGAGGCCGGGCGGGTTCTCGCCAGACACAATGGGCTCAATCGCCGAAGGCGCAAGCAAAATCAAACTCGTTACGTCTTGGATACGGCGCTTGGAAACCCCCTCGGTTTCGGCGATCTCCGCGAAGGTACTTCCTGCTATGATTTCGGAGAGGTATCGCCGTCCCTTGACGATGCTCCGCACCAGGGTTTCGTCGATCTCGGGTGGCGCTTCTCCGAGATCGAGTTTCAAAATCCACGCCGCGGTAGCGCATCTGGAAAGGTACCCGGCGTGCTCCATTTGGATTATCTTCATACATCGCGATGAGTTACGATGGCGTGATGCGCCGACCGCCTATGCCCCGCACAAGACGCTCTACAATCGCTGGCAGCGGTGGAGCG
Source organism: Pseudomonadota bacterium (assembly GCA_039190145.1). Lineage (GTDB taxonomy): Bacteria > Pseudomonadota > Alphaproteobacteria > Rhodobacterales > Rhodobacteraceae > Shimia_B. Next base: position 26,432 of record JBCCYG010000013.1, read on the forward strand.
ATAGGGACGTGTTCGCCCGCATGATGTGTGGAC
>JBCCYG010000014.1:0-26288 GCA_039190145.1 Pseudomonadota bacterium
CCAGGGCGGGAAGCGGTCTTGGAACTTGCTATAGTCCTGCTGCAGTTCTGCGTCGGTGATGAGACAGGCATCTAGCGTGCTCACGATGGCGGCCTGATCGATCTCATCGTCGCTCCCGATGAAGACGATCTCTTGGCGGCGGTCTCCAAACGGCTCAACCCACTCCTGTTCGATGAACTCGCGCATGTCCGGCGTCCAATCCTCTTCTGGGATCGTGGAATACCAGCGCCCCGCCACGCCGTAATCCACGAGCTTACCGGCGAGCTGAAAGTTGCCCGCCTGGTCCATCCGGGTGCAGAGCCAGAAGTAACCCTTCGACCGGATCAGCCCCGGCATAGGCGTACCCATAAATTGAATGAGCCGCTCGGGCACAAAGGGCTTTCGCGCGCGATAGACAAAGGCGGTGAGGCCAAATTCGTGGCTGTGGCTGTGCACCAGGCCGTCGCCGTGGCTGTGCGCAGGGCCTGCATCGATGCTCTGACCGGTTTCGCGTTCCACTTCTTTTACCCAAGTCGGGTATTCCTGAGCTTTGTCGAAATCGAAGGAGTTCGTGTTCATGATCTCGGCCAGATTGACCCTACCGTGATCAGTGTCGATGATTTTGGCCTCGGCGTTGATGGAGCGCACCATCTGGTGAATTTTGTCGAGCGTTTCAGGGCTCACCAGGCTGGCCTTGTTGACGAGGATCACATTGGCAAATTCGAGTTGATCGATCATCAGCTCGACGACGGAAGTCTGGTCATGGGTCTGCAAGCGCGTCTTGCGCTCCTGGATCTCCATCTCGTCAGACTCGTATTGATCGATGAAGTTAAACGCGTCGACGACCGTCACCATCGTGTCGAGATGGGCCACATCCTTAAGCGACTTTCCATCATCCATGGGGAAGGTGAACGTGGCCGCGATCGGCAGCGGTTCCGAGACGCCGCTCGCCTCAATGATCAGGTAGTCGTACTTACCTTCAAGCGCCAGCGCGAGCGTTTCGTCAAAAAGATCGCCCCTGAGCGTGCAGCAGAGGCAGCCGTTCTCGAGCTCGACCAGCTTCTCCTCAGTCTCCAAAATCTTATCACCGATCTGTTTGCCGTCGATGTTCACCTCGGCAATGTCGTTGACGATGATGGCAACACGCTGGGCTCGCTTCGTCTCAATGATGTGGTTGATGGTCGTTGTCTTACCAGAACCGAGGAAACCGCTCAGGACAGTGACTGGAATCTTCTTCATGTTGCGGCTCCGTGATCTGGAGGTTTGACGCGTTTGCCCTGCTCCGCGCCCACTGGCGTCGCCCCCTTATGAGAGCCAAACCCAAGAAAGCGCGAAAGATGTCTGCCTTTTCAGACGCTAAGCTGTCGCTTTCATTTTCGGGTGTGACGCCGGGCGTAGGGTGAGTGCTGAGGGAAGAGCAGCTGGCGTTGGCTTGTGCTCCGATGCCGGCTAGTAATGTTATATCATAACAGAATCAAGCCGAAGACCATGTTTGGTTCAGGGCTTCGGAAGAAGGCTGATCAGGATCGGTTACAGCGCTCAGCGCCGCGCAGTTTGGCCTGATACAAGAGTTCGCAAAGGATGCCGCGTGACGATTCATCGACCAATCAGCGGAGAGACATCCAAAGGCGTCCTAATAGGCGCGGGTCCAAGAAGCCTGGCAGCCATTGAAAGTCAGGACTGCGCCGCGGCGATTTGGCAGCGCGAACCGCTACAAGCCTTCCAGGACTGGATCGACGCGCTGTCCCCCTCTGAGTTGCCAAAGGCCCGGGTCATTCTGCGCCCCGGTGACGCCCGGCAAGCCATGACCGACCTCTTCGACACCCAGTCTATCGCGCCTTGCCAAGAGCGAGCCATGCTGATCGACGATGTGGCGGCCCTGGCGTATATCTTCGCTAGTATCATGCAGGTCCCATTTGTTCGGCTGCGCCTTGACGCGATCACAGGAAATGCCCATCGCGACTTTCACACAGATCGGATAACCGCCCGGCTCATTTGCACGTATCGGGGCCCTGGGACACAGTATGGCGTCTCTGAAAACGGTGACGACCCCGAACGCGTTCTCACCGCCCCCACGGGGAGCCCGATCGTGCTGCGCGGCCATCTCTGGCCGGCATCTGCGGCCACTCAGGTCGTTCAACGGTTTTCTCCCCTCGAAGGCAGGGGAGAGGGCAGGCTTGTCCTCCTCCTCGACCCTGTCACGGACCAGCCGGCGGATAGCCGCGAGCATTTCTTGCACTAACAACAAAAACCATAGGGAGACATCCATGAAGACGCGCGCCGCAATAGCCTGGGAGCCGAACCGCCCTCTCGAAATCGAAGAGATCGATCTTGATGGGCCGAAAGACGGTGAAGTCCTCATTCGGATCGTCACGACAAGTCTATGCCATACGGATGTTTTCACGCTCTCCGGCGAGGATCCTGAGGGGCTCTTCCCCTGCGTCTTGGGCCACGAAGGATGTGGCGTGGTGGAAGAAGTGGGCAAAAGCGTGACCTCGGTGAAGCCGGGCGATCACGTCATCCCGCTCTACGTTCCGGAAGACCCGAACTGCCCCTATATCCAATCTGGCAAGACAAACCTGTGCCAGACGATCCGTGCGACCCAGGGCGCGGGCGTGATGCCGGACGGCACGTCGAGGTTCTCCTACAAGGGCAAGCAAATCCTGCACTACATGGGGACGAGCACGTTTAGCGAATATACCGTGCTGCCTGAGATATCGGTCGCGAAGATCTCCAAAGACGCACCCCTCTCGAAAGCCTCCGTTATGGGTTGCGCGGTGCCGACCGGCATTGGCGCCGTCCGAAATACTGCGAAGGTCGAACCCGGATCATCTGTGGCTGTCTTTGGGTTGGGCGCCGTTGGTATGGCGGTCATCCAGGGCGCGGTTTTGAAAGGCGCGTCGCGGATCATCGGTATCGATGTGAACCCGAACAAGTTCCCGCTTGCCAAATCACTCGGCGCGACCGAGTGCGTGAACCCTGCAGATCACGCCGCGCCGATCCACGAGGTGCTGATCGACATGACCAATGGCGGGCTCGACTACACGTTCGAGGCTGTCGGCAACGTCGAGCTCATGCGCTCGGCGCTGGAGGCCTGTCACAAGGGTTGGGGCGAATGCACCGTCATCGGCGTTGCAGGAGCGGGTCAAGAGATCTCTACACGACCGTTCCAACTGGTGACCGGCCGGGTCTGGCGTGGCACGGCCTTCGGCGGTGTGCTCGGGCGCAGCCAACTGCCCGGCATGGTGGATGAATGGCTACGCGGCGATTTCAGCGTTGATCCCTACATTACCCATCACATGAACCACAATCAGATCAACACAGCTTTCGATCTGCTAAAAGCAGGGGAGTCCATCCGCTCCGTCATCCATTTCCAGCCAAATGAAACGATGACTGTGAATTCGTTGCCTGGTCAGATTGTGCCAGAATGATCGGAAGCAAGACGCAGCGCGGGGGCCGGAAATGTTTTGGCCTGCGCGCCGTGTTTGAGGCGAACTGCTACAACCTGTTACTGCATGAATTCACCTGAAAATAATGGCCATTACGGATGTCGGCTTTGACACTACGTACAAACGAAATTGGACAGCCGTCTTTAGGGCCCTCTCTAGGCCGAAGTTCCTAGGGCAGAAGCACCCAGGTATTGCTGTCAGACTGGTGCAGACGACGTCCGTCGAAGGCTCCAGCGCTGCCGTTCAGAAGGTTCTCCAAGTTCTGTCCCACTGCTTCCGAGTATATGTGATAGCTGTGTCTGTCAGCGCTTCCTGCTTGGACGCCCGTTACGTCAATGAATTCTGCATTCCCTAAGCCGGCAACATCGTTCCCGACCTGCCCCAGCCTGGGATACCCATCGAGCTGAGCGGCGAGCGCGAGCGGCCTGTCACTGTCGTTGATGTAAACAGTCACGCCTTCTGCGATGCTTGAGATGCGGGGAAGAAGCCGCGAGAAGACCCCAAAGTCAACATCCGCTGCAAGGAGAACCACTTCGCCGATCTGTATTTCAGGCTCTCGTTGCGCGACCTCATCTAGGGCAAACACTAGGCCGCGAGCGCCAAGCCCGTGGCCGATCACATGGATCCCGCCGAGGGGACCCGAACGGCGGTTCAATTCTATGATGGCTTCGGCAATGTCCGGCACACTCCATTCGAGATCAGCGGCATCGCTGCCATAGCTGCCCTGCTCCCCGTCGGAGGGCCAACTGAAGGCCACTAAGCGGCCGCCAAGGCCAGCATTGTCTTGAAGCAGTGACGCGTGGCGGCAGTTCTCCTCCAAATCTAAGAAATAGCCGTGGACAAACAGGACCGGGGCTTCCGCCCAGCCCAATTGAAGCTCCCTTAGGAGCTCTTCCGGGCCGAGCACGTCGACGGCCTCAACCTGTCGGAGTTCGCCGCGCAAGAAGCGCAGCGCTCCCTCGAGCAAAGAGGCAAGCCGACCGATATTGACGTCCCGCATCCTGCATTTTCCAGCGCTCAGCGAACCTCGAGCGCCTCCAAAGGATGCCCTTGGCCCGCCAGGCAAGAGGGGCGCGCGCACAGTCAAGAAAGGCACGCTTGGGAGCGCAGCCTCATCCAACGCTGTCGCAGGCCGATCGACCGTAATCATGCCAAAGAGCAGCGTAACTGCCGCGACCACCGCAAGGAGCTTTACGGGAAGGACCATCTTGCGGCCCCTAAGTGACGGTGAACTGACCCATCATCCCGCAGTCTTCGTGCTCTAGAATGTGGCAATGATACATGTACGGCGCGTCGCTGGGCGCGAGATGGTCGAACCGCACAAGCACCTCGGACCAGCCCTCCTCGACATGGACCATGTCCTTCCAGCCTGCCGCATAGGCCGGCGGTTCCGACCCGTTTTGCGTGAGAATGCGGAACGAGCAGCCATGGATGTGGAACGGATGAAACATGTCCTCCGCCGCGATCCGCCAGATTTCTACGTCACCCCTTTCGACTTCTTCGTCGATGCGGTCCATATTCATCGGCTGGCCATTGACCGTCATTACCCCGCCGTCCCCACAGAAATTGCCCCAGTTAAAGGCGAGGGCAGCAAGCTGCTCGTTGCCTTCCATCCCAAGCTCAAAGGAACGCGTTCTGGTGGCCATGGCGCGGTCGACCGGAATAAGGTTGGCAAGGCGGTTTGGCATGGAGCCGGTGAAACCTGTCTCACCGCTGCGGTTAAGCGTTAGAGCGACCTCAGCGTCCCCACCGAAAATGCTGGAGAGGAATGAGGCCTCGCCGAAGGAAACGTTGAGCGCGTTCGTGTCGCTTGCCGTCATATCTACGAGGATTTCGTACCTTTCCCCCGGAGATATTTGCAGAACGTCAGTTTCCACCAAAGCGCTCAGAAAGCCGCCCTCACAGGCGATGACGCTCACCGGCCCGTCAGCCATCGAGAGCGTAAGCGTGCGGGAGTTGCAGGCGTTAAGGAGGCGAAGCCGAATAAGGCCGCTTGGCACGGTCTGCTGCACTGGGGCGATGGCCCCGTTTACGACGAGCGCCTCGCCTTCAAAGCCGTTCTCGAGGGTTTCGTCGCTGACAAAGTAGGTGAGAGCACCGCTATCATCGAAGGCCTTGTCTTGAAGGACCAAAGTGAAGTCGTCCACGCCGTAAGTCTGCGGGAGGTCCGCGGAGAGACTTGCGTCATCCTCCACCAAAAGCACGCCGGCGAGCCCCATATAGGTCTGCTCCGCAGTGCGGCCGTGCATGTGGGAGTGAAACCAGTTCATCGAGGCGTGCTGAGTAATGGGCACGTCCGGTGACCAGGTCGCGCCATGCTCGACCTCCTGATGCGGGCCGCCATCCACATCGCCCGGTATGTGAAGTCCATGCCAATGGATCGTGGATGTCTCGCCGATTTGGTTGGTGACGTCGAAGGGCAACGTTTGGCCCTGTTTCACCCGTAGCAAGGGGCCCAGATAGCCGCGGTTGATCCCCAAGGTTTGACTCATCGTGCCGTTGCCGAAATCATGGGTCCCACGGGCCAGCATCAGCGGAATACGTCCCTCAATTCCAGCGGTAAGGTCTGTCGCCGGTATCACAGGGAGAGGTCGGGTATTGGCCTGCGCGGCGGTCATGCCTGTCATAGCAGCAGCCGCAGTTGCGGATGCGCCGCCGATAAGGAACTGACGTCTTTTCATGTTTCGGGCTCCAAGGTTTGAAGCCCGAGAGTAAGGCGGCACTCTAAACCTTGCTTGTCAGGAGCCTGACAAATCTGTCATTTTCGCGAATTCGACTGTGACAGATAGTCCGCGTCCACCCGGTCCGTCGTCGAAGGAAAGCTTTGCCTCATGCAAATTGGCAATGGCGCGCACCATGGCTAGGCCGAGCCCGAACCCGTCGCCCTGACGCGGGCTTTCGCCTTGGATCAGCGGTTGCAGTATCCGTCCCCGCTCACTTTCGGGAATGCCTGGGCCTTCGTCCACAACTGACAATCGCCGCCCCTCGACGCGTATCAGGATGTCTTGCGCCGGCGCACCGTAGCGCAGAGCATTTTGAATGAGGTTCGCCACAAGCTGGATCAGCAGGCTTTGGTCGCCTTGCACCGTTGCGGCATCGCGCAGGTCCCAAACAAGCTTCTGGCCCGCATCGGACACAACAGGCTCAAACGTGTCCGCGATGGTCCTTACCAACTCACCGAGGTCAACCGATTGAAACGCTTGCCTACCCACGCCGCTTTCAAGGCGGGAGAGCCGTAGGAGCGCGTCAAATATCTCGTTAATCTGGTCGATCTGCTCTAGATCTGCCTCCAGGTCACGGGCCTCAATGGGCCGACCTTTCTCGGTTAATCCTGCAAGGTTTGTTTCGATCTGCGCACGGAGCCGGGCAAGCGGCGTCCGCAGGTCATGGGCGATGTTCGACGATTGCACCCGCATTTGCGTCATCGCGTCCTCTAGGCGAGCCACTGTGGCGTTTATGCGGTCTGCAAGCAGGCTGAGGTCGTCATGCCCGTCTAGTGAAATCCGAGTCTCTAAATGGCCCTGCCCCACCTGAGCGAGCCCGGCGTTGATTTGACCCAAGCGGCGCTGACCCGTCCGGGCCAAAAGCCCCCCCGCCAAAATCGTAAGCACGAGCGTGGCAGCCAGTGCCACCTGCATGCCGACCGCGAGAATTTCGCGCAGCTCTTCCTGACGTTCGACATTCTCGCCTACCGCAATTCGACCAAACTCCATCGAACGGACGAAGTATCGGAAGTCTGGACCCTCAGCCTCCGGAGTATTGATGGCCACAAAACCATCGGGCCACCCGTCTTCGGCCCAGCCTAAGGACTGCCCATCCTGCGTCGGCGCAAAGCCCTGATTTGCCCGAAACTCCGCCACCGCTTCATCCATGCGCGAGGCGAGGCGCGCGTCCACCGATTGGATCATTTCCCGGTATATGAGCCCGTAGGTAACTCCCCAGGCCAAGACCGATATCAGGTAAAAGAGCGCCAATAAGACCAGCGTCTGGCGCACGGCGGACAGGCGCAAAAGCTCCCTAGCGCGGGACAAAAACATATCCCGAGCCCCGCTTGTTGCGGATCAGGGTGTCGCCAAAGGGCCTCTCAATCTTGCGCCGCAGTCTGCTGATATGCGTCTCAACGACGCCCGTGGTGGGGTCGAAGCTCATGTTCCAGACTTTCTCGAGCAGAGCGGTCTTGGTCTGAACCCGTCCGTTCGAGCGCAAAAAGACCTCAAGCAGGAGAAACTCCTTCGGGTTGAGGTCCACCGACTGGCCCTGCCGCTCACAAGTTCGTTTGTGGAGGTCGATCATGAGATCGCCGGCGCGAAGCTCCGAGGTGGGCGCGGCCTGTTGCGAGTAGCGGCGGGACAGGACGTCGATCCGAGCGACGAGTTCAGCAAACGAAAAAGGTTTCACCAGGTAATCATCACCGCCCGCGCGCAACCCATCGACCCGATCATCCACCTGCCCAAGCGCTGTCAAAAAGAGCGCTGGCGTATTGATCTTAGCTTCTCGCAAGGCCTTCACGATTGAAATACCGTCCAAGCTCGGCACCATGCGGTCGAGGATGAGAACATCAAAGGGCTGGTCCATCGCCGCCATCAGGGCCGACCTGCCGTCGTTGAACAGATCGATCACGTAGCCTTCTTCCTTGAGACCTTGTTCAAGCCAAGGGCCCAATTTGGGGTCATCCTCGAGAACGAGTAAGCGCATCGATCTGCTGTCTCCCGTAGGTGCATAGATCGTGCACCAATCGCGGCGGAGGTTGGCCGATTTAGATTGAGCGGGTCAATCCGTGCCGGCGCCCAAGATACAAGCGCTGGCAATGCATGCGCCCCTTTTTGCAAGTCACGATTTGTCGGGCACCCGCCTAGGTCCTGGCGGTTTACCGAACCACAAAGGTCAGTCTTTGCGGCACCGTGTACTCCGTACATCAGTGCCGCCAACCGCTTGGTACGCGCGACGTCCTGACACGCCAGACTGCTACCGCGGGAAATCTATGTTTTCGCGAAGACGTAAGGAGCTTGGAGGTGTACCGTCTCCGCTTCCGTAAAGGTCAACTTGTCCAGTGCCAGACGAGACACCGCGCGGTTTAGATGCAGTTCTCTTCTTCGGCTCGATCCCGCACCCAAGTTGTGACCGCGGCATCCCGCCGAACAGTTGCTACCACCGATAGAGCGAATTATGCGTTACTCCGATCCGAAGCAAAGCGTCGGCTCTCATCGCCGCGTGGCCTTGCAAGGCCTCATCCCGCCTAAACTTTGATACAATCCCTTCAGGCTTCACTCGCCTTCCAGAAATCCCTGAGCCTCCAGTTCACGGGATAATCAAGCCAACTTGGTCGAAAGCGTGGAAGTGAATGCGCCAGATTTGCGAGAGTTCCCGCATTATCTAATCGACTACACTGTCCTGCTGACACTCATGCCCGACTTAAACCTGTTTTAAACCAGTGAGTCTGTTCCCTCAGAGCAGCCGGCCCACGGCAAGTTCCCACGACGACGCTTTCTATATTAGCCAAGGTGCATTCCGATCTCATTGTTGAGTTGCCAGTGTGCCGCTAAACTCCCTACGGCTAGATGTAGGAGCGATAAATTGGCACGCCTTTCATGCTTCAAGGCCTATGACATTCGCGGACGTGTAGAAGACGAAATCACGGACGAACTCGCCAGGAACCTGGGTCGTGCGATCAGCGTGGTTTTGGAAGCCAAGACTGTCGTTGTCGGCCGAGACGCGCGTGAGGCGTCCCCCCGGCTCCTGAATGCGTTGTCAGAGGGACTGACCTCAGCAGGGACAACCGTGCTCGATCTCGGGTTCTGCGGCACAGAAGAAGTGTATTTCGGCACGGAACATCATGAGGCCTGCGCCGGCGTAATGGTGACAGCCTCCCACAATCCCATCGAATATAACGGGTTTAAGCTTGTCGGGCGGGGCTCGGCGCCCCTCACAGACGAGCTCTTCCAAGAGATCGAAGCGGCAACACGTTTAGGCGCAAATCCAACACCCGAAAATGTCGGAAGCCGCAAAGAGGCTCAGTGCAGGGAAGCCTATGTCGAGCGGGTTTTGTCTTTCATCGATCCCGGCTCGCTTTCCCCGCTGAAAATACTTGCCAATGCCGGCAACGGCGCTGCAGGGCCCACCTTCGATGCCATCGTTGAAGGTCTAGCGAACGCAAGCGCTAAGTTAGACATCGTCAGGCTCCACCACGAGCCCGACGCCACTTTTCCGAATGGAATTCCTAACCCACTCCTGCCCGAGAACCAGCCCATCACGGGAGATGCAGTCGCAGCGGCAGGTGCTGATTTCGGGGTCGCGTGGGATGGTGACTTTGACCGCTGCTTCTTCTTCGATCACACCGGCGCCTTCATTCCTGGCGAATACGTGGTCGGGCTCCTGGCGGCATCTATGCTCGAGCGCTTCCCCGGTGAACGCATCGTTCACGACCCGCGCGTCTTTTGGAACACGCTCAAAATCGTCTCTGACGCCGGGGGCGAGGCCGTCGTCTCAAGGACCGGTCACGCCCTGATCAAAGCCAAAATGCGAGAGACCAACGCGGTCTATGGCGGCGAGATGTCCGCGCATCACTATTTCCGCGACTTCATGTATTGCGACAGCGGGATGATCCCATGGCTCCTGGTCGCGGCATACATCTGCCACACTGGCCAAACGCTGCGGGATCTCGTGGCTGAAATGCGCGACAACTTCAAAAGCTCAGGAGAGATCAACTTCCGCGTGGACGATCCTGCGGCGACCACCGAGCGCGTTCGCGCGGCGTTCGAGGCTCAAACAATTGCATCCGATCGCCTCGACGGGCTCAGCGTGGAAGCCTCTACGTGGCGACTGAACTTGCGGAGCTCCAATACAGAGCCTCTCTTGCGCTTAAACGTGGAGACACGCAGCGGCGCGAGCGAACTCAAAGACTTAGTGGAGAGAGTATCCGCGATCATTTCGCGCGCATGAACCCGCTTGAGGTCCAAGTGGAATCTTAGAAAAAGCGTGGCATCGCCTCCAATGATTCTTAGGCGCAAGGCGCAAAGATAGCACCAGGTAAGCCTATACTTTTGCGTCTAAGCCTTCAGTGTGGCGACGGATGTCGGCCAGGGGTCGGGAAAGTCTGCTCCCGCCTTCCAAGCCGCAATCTCAGCGTCAGTGCAAAAGCAGCTTTCAAGCGCTTCCACAAAGTCATCTAGTTGGAACGCATCCCCGATCACCGTCAGCTGACATCGCCGATCGCCGAAATGCGGATGCGCCCCGCCGAGTTTCTTGCGTAGCGCGTCCTTTTCCCAATCAGACAAGTTAAGGCTCTCATCCTCCAGCGCGGCTGTCTTCCAATAGTTGACGATCTCTAGTCCGACACTGCCGCCGGTCTGGTTCCAAAGGAGCATGAGGCTGTCGCGCGTCGGCAGCCAAAAGAAACCCTTGCTGCGGTAAATCCCAATCCCGAGATGCTTGTTATAGACATCCCAAAGGCGCTGAGGGTGGAAAGGTCGCGGATCGCGCAGGACTCTGCTGGCCAGATCGTAAGTGCCGAGTTCAGCCATGGGTGAATCCGCGTGCTCGCCCTCCCATTGCACAAGCTCTTTGCCTAGCTTTTTGACCCGCTCAAAGTCGTAGAGCGGCATGGAAAGGACCTTGTCCAGGCTGAGATTGCCCCATTGCATCGCCACCACATCCGCGCGCGGGTTCAGTGGATGCACTGCTTCGGCCACTTGCTGGAGCACCTCACGGGAGACCTTGTCGGCCTTGCTGAGCAACACGCGATTGGCAAACATAACTTGCTCAGCCAGCAAGTTGGCGACACCACGGCGCCCATTTTTCAGGTTAGTACTAGCCTGCGGGTGAATGGCGCGCCCAAGATCGTGATCCTGCTGGAGCACGACGGTATCCACGACTGACAAAAACCCCTGCAAGCGCAGCTCCGGCATCCCCCGGATGGCCTCAAGAAGCGGCCAGGGATGGGTGCTCCCAGACGTCTCTATGAGCAGGTGGGTCACCTGACCGTCGGCGAGCACCTTGCGCACCGCCTCGGCAAAAAGCGGCAACCCCTCCGCACTACTGATGCTCCCGCCGGGGACAGAGGAAAAATGCGGACTGTTCCGCGAGATGACCTCGCTCGTGTCGAGGACTGATCCGTCCACATCGAGACTACTCATTTCATTGACCACCACGCCGAGCGTTACATTTGGCAGCTGCCGCGATTGAACCAGAAGGTTCTGCAGGAGCGTGGTTTTACCCGCGCCCAGAAAGCCATTCAAAATCGTCGTCGAGACAGGCATTGGCGTGGTCCGGCAGAAAATGATCCAGCGTTACTTAGTAACATTCGCGGTCCGACAGAACGCAAAACTCGTGGCATGGCAAGGCAATCAAAAAGAGTTTCAAGCCGCATCCGCCTTCAAGGCTCGCGTAAGATGCGCTTTGATGTCAAAGTCCCCGCAGAGAGCAGACAAGCGACCCACATAAGAAATGGGGCAGGCAATGGCAGCATCGAGCGAGACATCCGCGTCGCGCGGGGTAATGGCCTTGGTCGTGGTCCTAATCGTATGCGCGTTTGCGCTTTTGCCTGCTTTGACGCGGACGCATCTCGAGGGCTTCACCTATTTTACTGAGACGATGTCTCTCTTGCCCGATCTGTCCCTGGCAGACCGGCTTTGGCAGGTGAACCAGGAGTTCTTCTATCTCTCCCGTCCGGGCATGGTTTGGGCCATGGCCCCATTTTCGGCCCTGAGCCCGGGCAACGGCTACGCGATGCTAATGGCATTGGCGACGCCGCTCTTCCTGGTTGGCGCGGTGCTCTTGGCGCGCAACGTATCAAGCGCCTCCTGGCCCGCCTGCTTGGCTGCGCTCCTTGCGGTGCCGATCACGCTTGAGGCGCAATTCTTCTACAATGACAACGTTCTCGCCTGCGCATTGTCACTCTGGGCGATGATCTTGGTTCTCTGGTCTCGCCAGCCGATGTCCCTTGCCCTGGCCGGCGCGATCTACTCGGCTGCCGTTCTAGTGCGGTTGGACCAGGTCCTCCTGGCTCCCTACTTCGCTCTTCTGGTGGTCTTGCTGTCGGCAAACTGGCGCGAGTTACTCATAGGGATTTGCGCGGCTCTAGCCGGGTTTCTAGCCCTGCATTTGGCGGTCGCGGCATTCGATCCAGAGGCTGCCAACCCCTTGGCAAGGTTTGCTATTTCGACACGCGCCGACGCTCTCTGGGAAAGGTCCACCGGCCCGCTCGCTCAAACACTGCTCTCCGATGCCGCGACGGCTTCACTTGCCTTCGGCCTAGGCCTTCCAGCGATCTTCGCAGGTGCTGTCGCCGCCTTGAAAGGAGGACAGAGTTTCTTCGCCTCCAAAGCCCGCGTGCGGCTCGTAATCTACTACCCGACCTTCATCTACCTCCTCACAATTGGAAAGTATTACGACCCCCGCGCCTTCCTGATCATGGTACCGTTCCTTCTCCCGCTCGCGGCGCTCGGCCTCGACCGATGGGTATTTGAGCCGATCCTGAACGCCCGCGCAGGGCGCCCGCTCATCGCCGCTGTGCTCCTTGCGCCGATCCTCATCCCGGGGGCACCCCTGCTCCATTCTCTGCCCTCCGTTCAGCCAGAAACGGAAAGCCCTGTCCCCTCTCTCACGGGCCGCATTTGGCACCACGGCGCCTGGCGCGCTTGGCAAGAAACCCAGTTTCGCGCTCCAGACCGCGAAGCGGAACGCCTCGCGCAAACCATCATTGGAAGCGGGAGCGAAACGCTTGTGCTCTCATCTTTCTGGAACTCGGACCGACGGCTGCAACACGCCCTCGCCTCAGCGGGCTTTGAGCCTGTGCCCTCGCAAGGCCCCTGCGCGGCCGTCGCCGACACGTGGGCCCATTCATCGGGCGCGCGCGCACTCCACCTCCGCGCCCATGTGCCCTTCCTGCCAAACGCCCCTGTGCATTCAGCAGCGCTGTTCCTCGCAGAAGGCCGCGCGTGCCTTAAAAATACACCCGCGGAACGCCGGATCGCCATCTGGCGCCACGGTGCTGCGGTGAACACGCCGGACTTCCGCGAGGCTAAAATGACCCAGTCTCCAGACGGCTTTTTTCGCGTCACCGATGCCGACATCGAAACGCTCGCGCGCCTGGCTCAGGAGACACTGGCAGCTGAAGCGAATGGCGTGGACCCGACCGAGCGTTTCGGCGAGCTTAAAGCCCGGCTCAACTGAACTGCCCCGAAATTGCCCTTGAGTTGACGCATGAAGGCGCCTCGTTCAGGTTACCAGTCAAAGAACAGTAGAAACTGCCCATAAAGAGCAGAGCAGGCAAAAGAATGAGCGGACACCCGACACCGCGCCCCTATGGGTTTGTGGCGTTTGCCCTTGTCTCAGGCACGGGCTTCGTCATTGACGTGGCACTCACCATGGGTCTCGTCGCGGCCGGCCTGTCGCCCTTTTGGGCGAGCCTCATTGGCGCGGGAACGGCCGTCACTTTCGTCTACGTAACATCTCGGCTCGGTATCTTTGGCGACCGAAAAGTGGGTCCAGCGCAGGACTATGCGCTTTACATCTTATGGCAAGTCGCGGCGGTCACGGCCGCATCACTTGCCGTCGCCGCTTTAGCCTTCGCTTTGCTTCCGCTTGCCCCAGGGCTCACTGATGGCGACCCGCTGGCGCTCACATCCGGCGCGGCAAAGGTCCTGGTGACGCCTCTGACGCTCACGGCAAACTACCTGTTCATGCGATGGCTCACGCAGCGCTCTTCTGGACCTGCTCTCGCAACCGAGGGCGACGGGACATGAGTGAACGGCTGCTCGTCTTTGTGCCGATGTATAATTGCGCGCCGCAGATTCCCCGCGTGCTCGAGCAACTTGCCGACCCGCAAGTCGCGCCGTGGGTCGATGGAGTTCTTTGCATCGACAATGGCTCACGCGACGGCACGGTGGAGGCCGCCGAAGCCGCCCTCGCAACGGTGCCAGCCGCGAGCCGCACTCTCCTGCGCAATGATGAAAACTACGGCCTCGGTGGGTCGCATAAGGTCGCCATCGACTTTGCCGAGCGGGAGGGCTTTGAGACGCTCGTCGTTCTTCATGGCGATGATCAGGGCTCAATCAAAGACCTTATCCCGCATCTCGAGAACGGCGCGCATAAAGACGTGTCTTTCCTGATGGGCGCGCGCTTCATGCCGGGCTCTCGGCTCCAGGGCTATTCCGCACTCCGCACCTTCGCGAACCGCGCCTTCAACGTGATCTTCTCGATGCTCTCGGGGAAGCGGCTCTATGATCTTGGCTCCGGGCTCAACCTCTTTCGCGTTTCCGCATTCAAGGACGGCTTTCACCGACGGTTCGCCGATAACCTGACCTTTAATTATTACCTGATACTGGCCATCGCGGGCCGAAAAGAGCCGGTGCGCTTTTTTCCTCTAGAGTGGCGGGAGGACGATCAGGTCTCCAATGCCAAGCTCGGGCGCATGGGTCTCCAAATCCTGTCGCTATTGGCCCGCTACAGCCGGAACCGTCAGCGCTTCTTTGCTGCAGAGCATAGAGAGGCCCCGCGTGACGCCTACCCCGCCACCGTGCTCGCGCGATGGGAAACGGCAGGGGCGGAAACGATATGACAAGCGCCGCGCTCTTCTCTTCAAACCTTTCTCCTGAAAAAGCGTACTCGCCCACTGCTGGCTTGATCACACTGGCGTTTTCAACAGTGGCGATCGTCTTTCTTCTACCCGTCCTCGCTGGCGTACCAGCGGGCCTCGGGGTTCTTGCCGGAGCTTGCTTTCTCCTAAGCCACGTCATGCGCGCGCTCAGGCTCGCGGTTTTGTCCATGGACATGCTGGGCATCTCGGGGCGAACGGCCATGCTCGCACATTTCGCCACAGCGCCAATCGCGCTCGCCCTCCCCTTCAAAACCGGCGAACTCCTGCGCCTCTATGAACTTTCGCGTCTGGGAGGCAGCCTCATCTACGCGGCGATCGTCCTCTTCGTGGACCGGATGTTCGACACGCTGTTCCTCATTCCGCTTGTGGCTTTTCTGCTCTGGCAGGGAAACGCGGCCCCAGTACTCGTGGCCCTCACGGCCCTCGCCGCCTTAGTCCCGCTCATCGTCATCACAGTGGGCCCGCGCATCCTCACGGAAGCGCAGCGCCACGTGGTTGCGACCCATAACGGGCGCGGGGCACTCAACACGCTTAAGACCATCGATGCGATCCGCAACATCGTGCACCAGGCCGCCCGGGTGTCTCGCCAGCAAGTCGCGACGCTGGCATTGCTTTCTGCCCTGGTTTGGCTTCTCGAGTTCACCGTCTGCGCCCTCCTGGTTTCCGTGCTGGCAGGGGCGCAATTCGATCCCTTCGTGCTTCTCGGTGACCGGCTGACAACCGACTGGTGGAGCGCAGCGCAAGAGCCGGTCGTGCTGTCCTCCATCATCCTCACTGTGATCGCCTTGCTTGCGATTTGGCCACTGGTCACTGCGTACTACGCCGTGCGCCGGGCACATGCGCTGACCAAGCGCACTGACACGTCTCGGCGGGCTCAACCATGAACCGGGGCTTTTTCGCAGTCATAGACGACCGGGAGCTCCCCCCCGAGGAGACGCAACGCCTGTGCGGAGACGTGCACTTCGGCGATCTGCTGCGACGCCGCCGTCGCTACCTGGACGAGCTCCATGCTGCATCATCGCAGGCAGATGAGGTCATCATCCTGCGCAACGACGAAGAAGCGGAGCGGCTTGCGCGCAGGATCCAAGCGATGCGTGGGGAAACTCTTTGGTTGCGGATGCCCACCGCAACAGCCCCGCTCGACATGGCAGCCATGGGTCACCTGTTGGCCAAGATGCGTTACGCGCTCGAAGCGATGGTGCTCTCCCCGGTGCAAGGCGATGACGCCCATCTCCTTCTGCTACCTCGGCAGATGATCGGCCTGCTGACAGCCGAAAGCGCAAAAGCCAAACGCGCGCAGGTTTTAGAGATCTTGCAAAGCGCTGTCGAAGTGACCCACGAGATCAACTTCGCCAACCTGCGAGAGACGGCACCACTCAGCGTGTTCTTGTCCGGCGCAACCGAGCCGCGCGCCTTCAACACGCTTGCCGCTGACCAAGACGTCTACATTAAAAGCTCCACTGACATGGCCAAGATGCGGGCGGAACATGATTTCTATGCGCTTGCCCGGCCAGAAGTGCAGCGCTTTCTTTTGCCTACCTTCGGCTACGCAGAGGCCGACGGCACAGCATCCTACAGGATGGAAAACCTCCGCGTCCCAGACGCCGCCCTTCAGTTCGTCCTCGGCAGCCTTGATGAAGCGGGATTTGCCCGCCTCCTCGATCAATTCTTCGGTTACATCAACGCGCGCGACCGCGATGTGACCAGCCGTGCAGAAGTTCAAGAGGCAGGCACCGGGCAAATCCTGCAAAAGCTGAAAGACAGGCATGCGAAATTCATCGAAACAGACGCTGGCCGCCGCATACATGCGACGCTCGCATCGGGCGGTATCGACGGCGGTCTAGAAAGCCTCATGCGCCGCGCTGAGCCGCTCATCGAAGATGCCCTGGAAAGCCATCCGTCGGAATATCTGGCCTTCAGTCACGGCGACCCCTGCCTATCGAACATCCTCTTTGACAGCCGCATCGGGCTCTTTCGCCTGATCGACGCGCGTGGAGCCACCACGCGGGACCAAGCGCTCCTGCACCCACTCTATGATCTGGCCAAGTTTTCGCATTCCGTGCTCGGCGGCTATGACTTCATCAACAACGAGCTCTTCACGGTAGAAATCGATGGTGACCTGAAAACGCAGCTCAAACTGCAAGGTGACGGCCCACCAAACTGGGTGCGCACCGCCTTCTTCGAGCGCCTCGCTTCCGAGGGGTGGAGCTTCAAAGAAGTCCGTGCAGTCGAAGCCTCTCTCTTCCTCTCCATGCTGCCCCTTCACCTCGATCACGAACGCAAGCTAATTGGCTTTGCGCTCATTGCCAAAGACATCCTCAACGAACTGGAAACGCTGTGAGCATCGAAACCGAAAAGGCCCTCGTGGTCGATATCGACGGCACGCTTTGCCCCGTGAAAGGCCCAGGCGAGGCCTATGCCGATATGGTGCCAGAGCCCCTCATGCTAGCCAAACTCCGCAAGCTCCATGCCGAAGGGTGGGTGATCATCCTGCACTCGGCTCGCGGCATGCGCAGCAATGACGGCAATCCGGGGAAGATCATGAAGAATGTGGGCCCGGGCCTACTCAACTGGCTCGCGGAACACGACATTCCCTTCGATGAACTTCATTTGGCCAAGCCGTGGCCAGCTCGCGAGGGCTTTTACATCGACGACCGCGCGGTGCGGCCCCGCGAGTTCGTCGAGCTCAGCCTTGATGAACTCAAGGCCCTAACAGAGCGGGATTCCATCGCCGGGGGCGGCGCGTGACGAGCAAACTCCCTGGCACGATGGCCATCACAATGGCCGGTGCTGGCAGCCGCTTCACAAAGGCGGGCTACACGCGCCCGAAATACGAGATCGAAGTGCTCGGTCGTCCCCTCTTCGATTGGTCGATGCTGAGCCTTCAGGCGTTCTCAGAGGCGGGCTGGCACTTCCATTTTACCGCCCGAGACGTCGATGCTCCGACCTACATTGTAGGGCGCTGCGCCGCGCTCGGCATCTCGGATTATCAGGTAGACCTCGTAGTCGAACTCACGGACGGGCAGGCCACAACCGCCATGTCGATGGCGGAGGCCGCCGACCCAAACGCCCCCTTCGCTATCTACAACATCGACACCTATGTCGCCCCTGGCGCGATGGCCCCGCCCTTAGGCGACGGCCTCGTCGGCTGGATACCCTGCTTCCCCGCGCCAGGAGACGGTTGGTCCTTTGCACGCTGCAACGAAAGCGGCCGTGTCGTGGAGCTCCGCGAAAAGAAACGCATCTCAGACCACGCCACTGTGGGCCTCTACTGGTTTGCCTCAGCGGCAAGCTATGTCGAGGCTTACCGCAGTTACTACAGCGATGAGAAAAATCTGGAAAAGGGCGAAAGATACGTCGCGCCGCTGTACAACCACCTCATCGACGCAGGAGAGCGCGTGGAGATTGCAGAGCTTGCCCTCTCGGACGTCGGCATGCTCGGCACGCCCGACCAAGTCAGTGAATTCGCTTCCAAGCCGCCACCCTCCGCTGCTGAGTTGTCACGGTGACGCGCTATGCAGCCGCACAAAGTGCAGATTGAGCGGTAAACTGAGCAGGCTCGGACCTTTTGAAGCTGTGGAAGATGGAAGGCTTCTCCTCGGATTTCTCCCCAAAACCTCTGATCAACTCAGTTCGCCACAACTCGCGCTCCAAGGTGACGTCAATCGCCCTAAGGGCATAGAGGCACTCTCTCCTCTGTTAGGTTTGGTGGTTTTTCAGCACTCTTGATGAGTTAGCTGTATTGAGGCCCCGGCACGTACGCGCATTGCGCCCTACTCGGAGAGAGGCATGAGCAAACGACCGAACTTCATCCTGTTCATCACCGACCAGCATCGGGCGGACTATCTTGGGTGCTATGGGCACCCCTTGGTGCAGACCCCAAACATCGACAGCATGTCAGCTCGAGGGCAAACGTTCGACAAATTTTACGTGGCCAGCCCGGTTTGCATGCCGAACCGTGCGAGCCTCATGACGTGCCGGATGCCGGCAAATCACGGCGTTCGGATGAATGGGATACCGCTTTCTAAGCGAAATGTGACTTTCGTCGAGCTCCTCAAAGAGGCGGGCTACAAAACCGCGCTCATCGGCAAGAGTCACTTGCAGACCTTCACAGGCTCAGAGCCCATGCAGAAGATACCAGAGGCGAGAGACGGCTACTTCCGCGCCAATGGGCCTCTGAGCGAAGCGGTTCGTCATGACTTAACGCAAGCGGATTACAAAGTTGAAGAGCCGGGCTTTTGGTCAGATCCGGGTGCGCGCGTGCCCACACCGTTCTATGGCTTTGACCATGTCGAACTGGTGACGGGCCACGGTGACAAGATCGGCGGGGACTATGCGGCATGGCTACACGAGCGGGCGCCAAACGCCGCTAACCTCATCGGCGCCAAGAACCAACTGCCTCACGATTACATCTGCCCCCAAGCGATCCGTACGGCAGTCCCCGAAGAGCTTTACTCGACATCATACATCGCGGAGCGTGCAGAGGCCTGGCTGGCCCAGCAGAAAGACAGCGATCAGCCCTTCTTTCTCATGGTAAGCTGGCCGGACCCGCATCATCCATTCAACCCGCCGGGCAAGTATTGGGACATGTACGACCCAGACGACATGCCTGTGCCGGACGCCTTCACACGCAATGACTGGACGCCCCCACCCCATGTGGCCAGGGTCATACAGAACAGGACGAACGGAGGGGCCAACCTAAAGGGCATGAACGCGATCGGCTGCAGTGCACGGGAAGCTCAAGAGGCTCAGGCGCTGACCTGTGGGATGATCACGATGATCGACGATTGTGTGGGCCGCGTCTTGAACGCTCTGAGTGAAAGCGGACGGGCCGCAGAAACCGTTGAGATTTTTACGACTGACCACGGCGACCACCTGGGCGACCATCGTCTGCTGTTTAAGGGCGCGGAGCAGTATGAACAGATTACGCGCGTGCCGTTCATCTGGGCCGATCCCGAAGGCGCGCAAGGAACGCGGACAGATAAGATCGGCCAGACGCATGACATTGGAACCACTATTCTCGAGCGCGCTGCGATCGAGGCCCCTTGGGGCATGCAGGGGATAGATTTGGTATCTGGACCGCCGCGACGCGCCGCTTTCATCCAATACGCACATCAAAAACCGATGGACGGGATCGCAATTAGGCCGCACGTTCACACCGTGCGAGACGGTCGCTACCGAATGAGCGTCTTTGAAGGGATAGACTGGGGTGAGCTTTACGATCTTGAGGGAGACCCAGGGGAGTTCGATAACCTGTGGGACGACCCGGGGATGGTCGCTGTGAAAGCGCAGCTCATGGAGCAATTGGCACGGTCGGAGATGGCTCATGTAGACCAAGCGCCCATGCCAACCGGGCGCGCGTGAGATCAGGAAACGCCTCACAATCATAGCGAGGGAGGAAACCTAGCCATGACACCAGATGGAGAATTCTACCAACGCGACCGGAACTTACATCCTCCCGCCTACACGCCGGACTATAAGACATCAGTAGCTCGATCTCCCAGTTACGCGTTGATCTCACTACAAAATTCGGTCGGCGAAATCACCGGCCCAGTCTTTGGACACGACGATATCGATCCTATCGATAAGGATCTGCTCAGCAATTATGCCAGACCGGGCGAGAGCCCAATTGGGGAACGCATCATCCTGCACGGTCATGTATTCGACGAAAACGGCCGCGCCGTCCCGAACACATTGGTAGAGGCATGGCAGGCAAATGCTGGCGGCCGCTATAGGCACAAGAAGGACACGTACCTCGCGCCAATTGACCCGAACTTCGGCGGGTGCGGTCGCACAATTACAGATGAGGATGGCTACTATTACTTTCGGACGGTGAAGCCAGGAGCCTATCCATGGCGAAACCATGTGAACAATTGGCGCCCAGCGCATATCCACATTTCTGTCTTTGGCGAGGCGTTCGCGCAGCGGCTCATCACGCAGTGCTATTTTGAGGGCGACCCCCTCATCCCGATCTGCCCCATCGTGCAGACCATCCCGGATCAGGAGGCAATAGACCAGCTTACCGCCAAACTCGATATGAACTCCTCCATTCCGCTCGACACCATTGCCTATAAATTCGACATCGTGCTTCGAGGTCGGCGCTCAACGCTCTTCGAAAATCGGTTAGAGGGAAACTGAGCCATGGCGCAGCACCTAAATTACCTTCGAGAAAGTGCGTCCCAAACTGCTGGCCCTTATGTCCATATCGGGCTTGCTCCGGGGGCCGCGGGTTTCGATATCTATAAACATGAGCTTGGCCAGGATATTGCCGGGGATGCGGCGCTGGGCGAGCGCATCCGGGTGGAAGGCCTTGTCATCGACGGCACCGGCAGCCCGGTCAAAGATGTTTTGCTCGAAGTGTGGCAAGCCAATTCAGCCGGGCATTACGCGCACCCACGGGGTGGCGGTGAGGTCGAAGAAGGCTTCCGTGGTTGGGGCCGCGTCATCACCAATTTTGAGACCGGCGAGTGGGGTTTCGACACAGTCAAACCGGGTAAAACCCGAGGCCGAAACGTCGGCATGCAAGCCCCGCACATCAATTTCTGGCTGGTCGCCCGCGGTATCAACATCGGCCTAAATACGCGGATGTACTTTGACGACGAGGAAGAGGCTAACGGCAAAGACCCAGTGCTCAACCTGATCGAGTGGCAGGTTCGCCGACCCACGCTCGTGGCAAAGCGATCCGAGCGTGATGGCATCCCAGTCTACCGCTTTGACATCCGCCTACAGGGCGAAAACGAAACCGTATTTTTCGATATCTAACGACTGCTTCGGGCGGTGGTCTCTCCGCCTCACAGCACTCACACTTTGAGGAAAAGCCACTGTGCCAAGCCCCTGTATCATCTGCGTTGCCATCACCGGCTCGCTGCCGCGCAAAGCCGACAATCCGGCTGTTCCCATTACGGTCAGCGAGCAGATTGAGAGCACGCAGGAGGCATTTGAGGCGGGAGCGACGATCGCGCATTGCCATGTTCGCAACGCGGATGAGACACCCACGTCTGACCCAGAGAAATTCGCGGCATTGAAAGAGGGTCTGGAAAAGCACTGCCCCGGCATCATCGTGCAACTGTCTACAGGAGGGCGATCAGGCGCAGGTCGTGAGCGTGGCGGTATGCTCTCTCTCGGACCTGACATGGCGTCGCTCTCGGTCGGCTCAAACAACTTTCCCACGCGGGTTTATGAGAACGCGCCTGATCTCGTGGAGTGGCTGGCTGCGGAGATGGTCAAATACGACGTGAAGCCGGAGATTGAAGCTTTCGATCTCAGCCACATTCTGCAAGCCAAAAAGATGAAGGATGCCGGTCAGCTCAAAGGCACCCCATACGTCCAGTTCGTCATGGGAGTGAAGAATGCCATGCCCGCGGACCGAGACGTCTTCGACTTCTACATCCAGACGGTTCAGCGCCTCTTTGGGGGGGATGCGCCCTGGTGCGCGGCGGGCATTGGACCCAATCAGATCGTTCTAAACGACTGGGCGATTTCTTCTGGAGGGCATGCGCGGACAGGGCTTGAAGACAACGTGCGCCTTGACCGCGATACACTGGCGCCCTCTAACGCGGCCTTGGTACGCCGCGCAGCCGAGATTTGCGAAAAATACGAACGGCCTGTGGCCAGCCCGTCAGAAGCCAGGAGCATCTTGGAGCTTTCTCCGAGCGCGTAAGCCGGGACTGCTTTTGTTCAGATGCTCAGTCCTGCCCCCAGAGTCTCGGAGAAATCAGAACGCAAAAAAACCTGTCAAACCTGAGGTAGGATGCGTTCACTCACTCAGACGCAGGCTCAAAGGACTCGCCAGTGTAAGTCCAACGGTATTGCGGCGGGGTTGGACCCTTGTTTCTACCCCCTTGCTGTTTCTGCTCCCATGCATGAGCCAAGATCCCCACCGAACGCGACAGGCAGAAAAGACCTCGGGCCAAAGGAGGTGCAAAGCCAAGTTCCGTGTAGATCACAGCCGTTGCGCCATCGATGTTCATGGGGATGGGCTTTCCTTTGCGCCGTGCAAGCTCGGCTTCGATCTCTTGGGCGATGTCCGCGAAACGGCCTTCGCAGGCCCCTGCCGCCACAGCCTCGCGCACCAGCTCGATAAGCCGAGGCGCGCGTGGGTCGGTGGGGGTATGAAAGCGGTGTCCGTACCCCGGCACGATCTTTCCATTAGTAGCTATCCAGCGGTCTAGAGCTTCGCTTATGCCGTCCCGATCAGAGACGTGGTGAAAGAGCTCCACCGCCTGTTCGCCCGCGCCCCCGTGGACATCGCCGAGCATGTTGACCGCGCTCGCCATGGCATTGTTGAGAGTCAGCCCGCAGGTGACGGCCATGCGCGCGGCAGCGATCGAGGGGGCCTGTGGGCCGTGATCGACGGCGGATACGAGGGCAGCCTCAAAAAGCTTTACCTGCGGTGCTGTGGGGCGGTCGCCGCGCACCATGAGCCAGATCATTTCTGGGAAGCTGAGAGTGCCGATGAGGTCCTGGATCGGGTGGCCGCGAAGGTGGATGCGTCCTGGTTCCATGTCGATGATGGAGGTGGACCACCAGTCAGAAACATCGCTGGTCATATCGTGCCCTTTCTCCGCAAACCGTCGATCTCCACGGCGCTATAGCCGAGCTCACCCAGGATCGCATCGGTGTCCTGCCCAAGGCTGGGCGGGGGCGTTTCGACGGATGGGCGTGCGCCGTCAATGAGCGCCCCGATCCGTGCGAGGGAGATCTCCCTATCCACTCCGGGGACGTCTTGAAAGCGCGCGAGAAACGCGCGGTCAGCGATTTGGGGGTGCGAGAGGACCTCTGGCAAGGTCAGCACCGCGCCGGCGGGAACCCCGATGGCGTTGAGCTCTCGTTCCCAGTCGCGGGCGGGCCGGGTTGTGAGAACGGTCTCGAGCTCCGCCCGCAAGCGCAGCCGGTTGGCTTTGCGACCTTCCCGTGTCGTGAAGTCCGCGTTCTCCAACAGGTCCCCGCGCCCAAGATGAAGTGCCAGTGCCTCCCATTGTTCGTCCTTATTTGCTGCGATGTTGAGGAGGCCATCGGCGCATTGGAACGCGCCGGAGGGGGCTGAGGTGGGGTTTTCGTTGCCATGCCGCTGGGGCTCGATGCCGGCCACAAGGTAGTTCGAGACAACCCAGCCCATGGTGGCCAGAACGGAGTCGAGCATTGAGACGTCGATGACGCAGCCTCGTTCAGGTGCGTTAAGCGCGGCGGTGATGGCCATGGCCGCTGTGAGCCCCCCCACCGTGTCCGCCAGTGGATAGCCCGCGCGGGTTGGGCCGCCCTCCATGGTTCCGGTGACGTCCATCACACCGGATGCCCCCTGGATGATCTGGTCATAGGCGGGGCGGCTCGCCCAGGGCCCGGTTTGGCCAAAGCCCGATATCGCGCAGTAGATAAGGTGCGGGTTGGCTTTACGGAGAGTTTGCGCGCCCACGCCGAGCCTATCCATGACCCCGGGGCGGAAGTTCTCAACGAGGACGTCAGCGCGGGTCACAAGCTCCGTGAGGATGCGTCGCCCCTCTTCGCTCTTGAGGTTGAGCGTTAGCGACCGCTTCCCCGCGTTCTGGGCGAGAAAGCTCACCCCCATTCCCTTTCTCGAAAGCTCTGGTGACGCCCCGAGATTACGGGCGAGATCGCCCCGTCCGACCGCCTCCAACTTGATCACCTCGGCCCCAAGATGGGCCAATTGGTGACAGGCAAAGGGGCCTGCCAGCACGTTGGTCAGGTCGAGGACGGTGACGCCATCAAGGGGCTTAGACGTGTCCATCTGGCCCCATCTGATTAGTCACCGTCGGCCACACCTAAAGCGCGCTTGCGAGCGCGCCGTGCCCGGTAACTCGGCAACAGCACGAGGAGCAGAGCTATCACAAGGAGAGCGAGGGTCATGGGTCGCTCAAGAATGAAGCCCAGCCCGCGATAGAGCTGCATGGAACGGGCGAAGTTATCTTCCAGCATCGTCCCGAGGATGAACCCGATGAGGAGCGGCGCGAGAGGGTAATCGGCAAAGCGAAGGATCGTGGCCATCACCCCGAGGCCCACGAGGATCAGGAGCTCGGTGGCGTTGTTCTGTCCAATATAGGCCCCCATCAGCGTGAAGAAGAGGATGAAGGGGATGAGGTAATTCCGGGGGATCGCGAGGATCTTGGCGATGTAGGGAATGAGCGGCAGGTTCAGGATCAAGAGGATCAGGTTGCCGATAAACATCGAGATGATGACGGCCCAAAAGATCTCTGGCGTGTCTACCATGAGCCGTGGCCCGGGCGTCACATTGAGTGCAATGAGCGCACCGAGGAGGATCGCCGTGGTGCCTGAGCCAGGGATGCCCAGGGTCAGGAGCGGCACGAAGGAGCCGGTGCAAGCCGCATTGTTCGCCGTTTCCGGCGCCGCAAGGCCTTTCACTGATCCTTGGCCAAACTCCTGTTGGTCCTCGCCCTTGGCGATGTTGCGCTCGACCGCGTATCCTAGGAAAGACGCGATCGTTGCCCCCGCCCCTGGTAGCACGCCAATAAAGAAGCCCTGAACCGACTGCCGCCCAATCACGGGGATCATGGAGCGGCCTTCCTGGCGGGAGAAACGCAGATTTTCGATCTTGCCGGACGCACTCCCGGAGGCGCCGCGCAACGGATTGAGAACGAGGAACATCGCTTCCGGCAGAGCGAACATTGCCATGGCAAGCGTGATGAAGGAGATGCCAGACTGAAGGTCCATGAGCCCCATGGTGAAGCGAGGCATATTGAACAGGGCCCCCTCGCCGACCGTGGCGAGGATGAGGCCGAGGATCGTCATCATGAGCGCCTTGGCCACCTGGCCCGTGCCCGCGAAAGCCGCAATGGCCGAGAGGCCCACCACCATGAGTGCGAAGTACTCCGCAGAGTGGAAGAGCAGCGCCACCGAGGATAAAGCGGGGGCGAAGATCATCAGGAGGATCGCGCCGATGGTGCCGCCGGAAAACGAGGCCACAGCGGCAATGGTGAGCGCCTTACCGGCCTGCCCCTTTCGGGCCATCGGGTAGCCGTCGAAGCTCGTGGCCACGGTTCCCGCGACCCCCGGCGCGTTGAGCAGGATGGAGGAAGTCGAACCGCCAAAAATGGCCCCGTAATAGACGCCTGCGAGCAGGATGAGTGCCGCCGCGGGGTCCCCCAGCGTGATCGCCACCGGGATCATGATCGCGATGATCGACATCGGCCCGAGGCCGGGCAACATCCCGATGAATGTGCCGATGAGGCAGCCCGCGATCACCATGAGCAGGTTTTGGATGGAGAAGGCCGCTTGCAGGCCGATGAGGA
>JBCCYG010000015.1:0-22208 GCA_039190145.1 Pseudomonadota bacterium
AAACGCACGCTCGCCAGCCAGATGGAAGGCGCCCGGCTGGAGCGAACAACAGTCACGGTGGGCTCCGCCGACAGTCAGGTCGAGCTCCGCGCCACGGGCCAGGTGGTGCTCTTTGACGGCTTCCTAAAGGTCTATGAAGAGGGCCGCGACGACGTCGAGGACGAAGACGAAAAGCGCCTGCCAAAGATCGAGAGAGGCGATGCGGCCCCGCTGAAGCCAGCCTATGCTGAGGCTTTCGCCAAAGCCGACAAAGACGATGACAGCCTCGTCGACGACACCGCAGGCGACATGCTCCTTGCGAAATCAGCGGTCATGTCGACGGATGAGGGCGTGCTCGCCAGCCAGTCCTTCACACAGCCGCCCCCGCGCTATACTGAGGCCACGCTCGTCAAGCGGATGGAAGAGCTCGGCATTGGCCGCCCGTCTACCTACGCCTCGATCGTCACCACGATCCAGGACCGCGAATATGTGCGCAAAGACAAAGGCCGCCTCCACCCGGAGGATAAAGGTCGCCTCGTCACGGCCTTTCTGACGAACTTCTTTCGCAAGTACGTAGGCTACGAATTTACCGCGAACCTCGAAGAAGAGCTTGATGACGTCTCCGCAGGCTCGCGCGAATGGAAGGACGTGCTCGACCGCTTCTGGAAGGACTTCTCCATCGCCATCGGCGAGGCCATGGACCAGTCGATTACCGAGGTCCTCGAAAAGATCAACGAAGAGCTCGCCCCGCATATCTTCCCGCCCCTCCCCGGCGGCGGCGACCCGCGGCTCTGCCCCAATTGCGGAAATGGCAGGCTCTCGATGCGCACGGCCCGCTCCGGCGGGGCCTTCATCGGCTGCTCGAACTACCCCGAATGCCGCTACACCCGTCCCTTCGGCCCGCCGCTCTCGGAAGAAGAAGCGAAGTCCGTCATCCCGCCGGAAGGCAAGCTACTTGGGACGGATCAGGGCGATGAAATCCGCGTCTTTAAGGGGCGTTTTGGACCCTACGTGCAACGGGGTGCGGCCACCGAGGAAAACAACAACAAACCGCCCCGCCAGGGCGTGCCCAAGGGCTGGTCCCCGGAGAGCCTCGTGCTCGAAGAAGCGCTCAAGCTCCTGAGCCTGCCCCGCCTCATCGGGCCACACCCCGATGACGGTGTCCCGATCTGGGCCAATATCGGTCGCTACGGGCCCTACCTCAAATATG
Organism: Pseudomonadota bacterium; assembly: GCA_039190145.1. Taxonomy (GTDB): domain Bacteria; phylum Pseudomonadota; class Alphaproteobacteria; order Rhodobacterales; family Rhodobacteraceae; genus Shimia_B. The sequence continues at coordinate 1,190 of JBCCYG010000015.1, forward strand.
CCGAAAGCATCTCTGACCGGGGCGGCGTGAACGCCAACCTCGAATCCATCGATGAGGTTTGGGAAATCGGCATGAACCGCGCCGTTGAGGTCATTGCATCAAAGCCCAAACGCGGCCAGCGTGGTCAGGCGGCGACGCCAGTGCGCGAACTCGGCGAGCACCCTGAGGCCGGCGGGCCGGTAAATGTCTTTAAGGGCAAATACGGGCCCTACGTGAAGTGGGAAAAGATCAACGCGACGATCCCAGAAGCGGTCGAAATCGATGATCTCACCATGGCCCAAGCCGTCGACCTCATCGCTGAGCGCGCCGCCAAGTCCGGCAAGAAGGTCACTAAGAAAAAGACCGCTCCGAGGAAGAAAAAGGCAAGCTGAGATAAGGTGCCCTGACGCGCCTTTCCCAAAGGCCTATGATGCCGAGCGAATCCGTCAGAAAAGGCTCAATCATGTCCGTCTACATTGCCATGAACCGGTTTCAGGTCCCCGAAGAGACAGCGCAGGAATTTGAGGAGATGTGGCTCACGCGCGAGAGCCATCTGCACGAGGAAAACGGCTTCGTAGAATTCCACATGCTCAAAGGGCCGACGCGGGAGGGCGTGACGCTCTACGCCTCGCATACCGTCTGGGCCAGCGAAGAAGACTTCATCAACTGGACCAAAGGCCAGAATTTCCGCGACAGCCACAAGGGCGCGGGCCAGCGGCGCAAGCTCTTTGAAGGGCACCCGACGTTCGAGGGCTTCTCGGCCATCCAGCACATCACGCTGTAGCATGTCAGACTACGCCCGGCGTTTCACCGCCGCGATGGCCGAAGTGACCGCCGCCGGCATCCCGGAAGAAGAAGCCGTGACTTTTACCGTACAAGCCGCGCGCCGTCTGGGTTTGCGCCCGCGCCCCATACCCTATGCGAGCCTGTCTCAGACCCTCTTAAGCGGCGGCGCGGTCGGTCTTGCCTGGGGTGCCGTGGTCTGGGTCACGCTCACGTCCTTCGTCAGCAGTGACTCAGCGACGATCCTGGTCACTACGATGGTCCTCATCATGGCCGTGATCGGCACAGCGATAACGTTGGGCCAAAGGCGCTCCGCGCGCCGGGAATACAACTTGAGTCGTTGGGAAGACCTGTAACACGTCGGCGCAAGCGGTCCGAATTGACTCCCTGCGACGTGCAGCGCATGAAAGCGACACACCGGAGAGGGCAATCCAATGAAGAAAATATACGGTTCCGCGGCGGAGGCTCTCGACGGCCTTTTGCATGACGGAATGTTCATTGCTGCGGGCGGTTTCGGCCTTTGCGGCATTCCTGAGCTTTTGCTGCAGGCCATCAAAGAGGCGGGCACAAAGGACCTCACTTTCGCGTCCAACAATGCGGGCGTCGACGATTTCGGCATCGGCATCTTGCTTCAGACCCGGCAGGTGAAAAAAATGATCTCGTCTTATGTGGGCGAGAACGCGACCTTCATGGAGCAGTATCTCTCAGGTGAGCTTGAGCTGGAGTTTAACCCCCAGGGCACACTCGCTGAGCGCATGCGCGCGGGCGGCTGCGGCATCCCCGGCTTTTACACGAAAACCGGCGTGGGCACCGTCATTGCCGAGGGCAAAGAGCACAAAGACTTTGACGGCGAAACTTACATTATGGAGCGTGGCCTATTCGCTGACGTCTCCATCGTGAAAGCCTGGAAGGCGGACGAAACCGGTAACGCCATCTTCCGCAAAACCGCGCGGAACTTTAACCCGCCAGCGGCCATGTGCGGCAAGGTCTGCGTGATGGAGGTTGAAGAGATCGTGCCCACCGGCTCGCTTGACCCCGACAACATCCACCTTCCCGGCATCTACGTGCACCGCCTCATCCAAGGCGAGCACGAAAAGCGGATCGAACAGCGCACCACGCGCCAGAAGGAGAGCGCATAATGCCCTGGGACAGAAATCAGATGGCCGCACGCGCTGCGGAAGAGCTTGAAGATGGCTGGTACGTGAACCTCGGGATCGGCATCCCGACGCTCGTGGCCAACTATGTCGGCGACAAGGATATCACGCTGCAATCCGAAAACGGCATGCTCGGCATGGGCCCGTTCCCTTTTGAGGGCGAAGAGGACCCCGACCTGATCAATGCGGGCAAGCAGACGATCACCGAGTTGCGACGCACCGCCTATTTCGACAGCGCCCAAAGCTTTGGCATGATCCGCGGCGGCAAGATCGCGGCCGCGATCCTGGGCGCCATGGAAGTGGCCGAAAACGGGGACCTCGCAAACTGGATGATCCCCGGCAAGCTTGTCAAAGGCATGGGCGGCGCCATGGACCTCGTCGCTGGCGTGGGCCGCGTCATCGTCGTCATGGACCACCAGAACAAGGCGGGCGTGTCCAAGGTGCTCAAGGAATGCACGCTTCCCCTTACCGGGAAAGGCGTCGTTGACCGGATCATCACCAATCTCGGCGTGCTCGACGTCGTCGATGGCGGTCTCAAGATCGTCCAGCTCGCTGACGGCGTCACCGAGGAGGAGCTGCGCGCGGCGACCGAAGCTACGATCGTTTAGTAACTCCTCGCTGCAAGGCAGCTATGCGGCGCCTTCCGAGGCGCCGTTTTCTTTCTATCTCTGTCTCACAAGGCGAAGGAGGCAAACATGATCCGGGAAGAAATCGAAGGCCGCAAAGGGCGCTATGTCTTTGAAAAAGATGGTAACGAGGCAGAGATGACCTTCTCTATAGCCTCCGACAAACTGCGCATCGTCGACCATACCGGGGTGCCAGACTCCATGCGCGGCACCGGCGCGGGTAAAGCACTAGTGGAGCACTTGGTCGCTGAAGCACGCGAAAAGGGTTTCTTGGTGGTCCCGCTCTGCCCTTTCGTCAACGCTCAGCGCGCAAAGCATCCTGAGTGGGCAGACGTCTTTAAGGTCTAACGAATACCTCGCGGGGGCCGCCTAAGCCCCCGCTTGAGGTACCCTGCCGAAACGATTGTCACGGTCAATTGTCCCGACTTTGGTTTCCGCTTCACATTCTCGCCCCATTTGAAGACTACGCGGCGGAGTTAATGACAATGAGCAGTGTGGATTTAGAGGGCACCCGCAAAGGGGTTTGGGACCGTCTTATCATGGGCGGACTGCTGGCACTCGTATTGATCGGCCTTGTGGGCCTCGCCACCGCCACAGGTTGGGAAGACACGCTGGGCCAGCTGGCGAAGCTCACGCTCGGCTCCATGTCCTTCCTTCTGCTTCTCAGCCTCGCGAATTACGGTATGCGAGCGGTGCGTTGGCACCTATTCGCGCGCCAGCTTGGCCTTGGAACAGACCTGAGGACCAATTCCAAACACTATCTCGGTGGTTTCGCCATGACGGTGACACCCGGCCGTGTTGGTGAGCTGATCCGCATGCGCTGGCTGCGCTGCGAGACAGGTTGGAGCTTTGAGCGCACAGCACCGCTTGCCCTTGTTGACCGCGCAGCAGACCTCGCCGCCATGGGGCTGATGCTCGGCATCGCGATCGCATTCTCCACGATGGGGATCACGATGGGCCTGCCACTTGCGCTTATGGCCGTATCTGCAGCGATCATCGCGACGCGGCCCACACTATTGAGCGCTATCGTCAGCGGCACCTATCGGTTCACCGGGCTCTTTCCCCGGCTCATGGCACGCATCCGCGCCGCCGCGCGTTCGCTCTCTGTTTTTTCCAACGGCCGCATGATCCTTGTTGCAGGCGTTCTCTCCATGCTTGGATGGCTCGCAGAAGGCTGGGCGTTTCACCTCTTGCTCGTCTGGATGGGCGCGCCGCTCCCGTTCTGGACAGCCGTTGCAATCTTTCTCTTTGCCACCCTCGCAGGTGGCTTGACCGGGGCACCCGGCGGTATCGGTGGGGCCGAAGCCGCAATGGTTGCTCTCCTAACGCTCGAGGGTGTGCCCCTCGACGTCTCCATTGCTGCCACCGCCGTTATTCGACTGACCACCCTTTGGTTCGCCATAGGGATCGGCTTTCTGATATTTCCCTTCACAGAACGAGCAGCAGTAAAAGCAAGAGATGGCTTGGCGCACTGAAACGTATACCGGCTGGGGTCGCGCGATCTCGGCCACGGGCGATGTGGCCCGACCCGAACGGCTCTCAGCTCTAGCAGGGCTCGAACCCGCCCCCGCACGCGGCAAGCGCCGCAGCTATGGGGATGCATGTCTCAACGATGCGGGCCGCATCGTTGATCTGACCCGCCTCAACAGGATCCTGGCCTTCGATGAAGACACCGGCCTGCTCCACGTGGAAGCGGGCGCGCGGCTAGGTGAGCTAACGCAGCTCTTCGCCCCGCGCGGCTGGTTGCCGCCGGTTATGCCGGGCACAGGCTTTGCCACGGTAGGCGGAGCCATCGCCATGGACGTCCATGGCAAAAACCACCATAGCGTGGGCAGCTTTGGCCAGCATGTCACCGAGATCACGCTGATGCGCGGCGGCAAAACGGTCAAAGAGAAAGCAGGCTCCAAAGCTTTCAAGGCGACGGTCGGCGGATTGGGCCAAACCGGCGTGATCACCTCGGCCAAGTTCACCATGAAGCCGATCAAAGGCGATGCCATGGTCGTACGTGAGCGCCGCATGGAGGGCTGGGAGGAGTTCATCGGAGAACTCGACACTAGCGAAGCCACCTATTGCGTGGGCTGGATTGATGCCATCGCCACGGGCTCAAAGCTTGGCCGCGGCATCCTGGAAGAGGCCGAAATCGGCACCGGCTTTGTAAAAACTGCGGGCAAATCAAGGACTGTCCCCTTCGACGCGCCGCGCTTTGCGCTCTCATCCCCCATCGTGCGCGCCTTTAACGCCGCCTACCTGCGCCGTGTACCAACGACCGGCCGTACCGTGGCGCGCGGTTTTGAGGACTTTTTCTTTCCGCTCGACAAACTCCACGATTGGAACCGTCTCTATGGCAAGGGCGGTTTCCACCAGTTTCAATGCGTGGTGCCCCTCGGCGCAGCGCGCGCCCTGCGCGCCATGCTGGCTGACATTGCAAGCTCCGGGCTCGCCTCCCCTCTCGCCGTGCTTAAGCGCATGGGGCCGGGCAGTGCCGGTATGATGTCTTTCCCGATGGAAGGGTACACGCTCGCCGTAGACTTTCCCGCCAAGGACAAGGCCGAAAGCCTCATCTCTCGGCTCGAAGACATGGCCGCTGACGCGGGCGGACGGATCTATCTCGCGAAGGATTCCCTCGCCAGCGCCGCGACCATCGACAAGATGTATCCCGACCGCGCCGCTTGGGCGGCACAGGTGGCAAAGGCCGACCCAGAGGAAGCAATGGCCACCGATATCATCCGCAGGCTCGAACTGAGGCGCATGACATGACAGAAACCTGGCTCATCCTCGGCGCCACATCCTCCATGGCCCGCGCCTTCACCCGCCACGTTGCGGCACAAGGCGCCTCCGTCATCCTGGCCGGGCGGGACGTCAAAGACATGCAAGCAAGCGCCGCAGATGCCGAAGCCCGAGGCGCCCCCGAGGCCAGCGCCATGACGTTTGACGCACGCGACCCGAGCACGTTCCGGGCGATCATAAAGGCTATGGAAAGCCGAGAAGGCATCCTCAACGCCGCTGTCTTTGTGGGCTCGATGCCGTCACAAGACGCCATCGACGAGGATCCAAGCCTCATCAGTGGAACGGTGACCGACAGTTTCACAGGCCCCGCCCACCTACTCCAAATGCTCGCCCCGCTGATGGAAGAGCGCGGCAGCGGCACGGTTGTCGGCGTGGGCTCCGTGGCCGGCGATCGCGGGCGCATCGGCAATTATGTCTACGGCGCAGCTAAGGCGGGTTTTCACACCTATCTCAGCGGGCTTCGGAACCGCCTCACACGGGCGGGCGGCCATGTTGTGACTGTCAAACCCGGGTTCGTCGACACAGCCATGACCTGGAACGTTGACGGCATGTTCCTCGTTGCTGCACCTGAAAAGGTCGCCGCTGACATCGGCCGCGCCGTCGAGAAAAAGAAGAACGTGATCTACACGCCAGGCTTTTGGTGGCTGATCATGACGATCATCAAGCTTGTCCCCGAGCCAATCTTCAAAAAGCTGTCGATCTAGGCACCGCGCCTAAACGAAACCAAACCACTGCGCCCAGAGGCCAGCGGCGTAGAACATCATAGAAAGCGTGATGAGCAGCATCCCAATGCCTGTCTTATCACGCAGCGCAAAGACGATAGGGTCGTGATCTTGCTTGCCGGTATAGCCCAGCACGACCATACGCACGAGCCAGGCAGCGATCGGGATCATCGCGAGCCACAGGATCCACCTCGTGGGATAGAGCTCCAAGGCTTGATCACTGAGAGTGTAAAGAAAGAATACCAGGAGCGCTCCAACGACGCCGAGGCTCGCCACATTGAGAAGATCGCCGCGATCCGCGCGCGCGTAGCCCCGCCCCGGCAACCGATCCTCGGAGGTCGCTAAGGTCAATTCCGTCAAACGCTTCACACAACCAAGCGTGATGAAGATCGGGAATATGAAAATAAGCATCGCACTCGTCGCCTCGACCTGCGTCGCGGCTGCACCGGCTACAACCCGCAGCGTGTAAAGAGACGCAAGCGTAGCGACATCGACCCATCTCATCCGCTTGAGCTTGAGCGAATAGGCCAAGGACAAAACCATATAGAAGCTAACAACGCCGAAGAAGGTCGGCCCCAGAAATGCCCCCACCCCGAGGGCAACGGCCACAAGAGCCGCGGAAGTTACCATCCCCACTTGGATCGGCACTGCACCCGAGGCAAACGGCCTGTACCGTTTCTTGACGTGGAGCCGGTCTGCCTCGAGGTCGAGAAGGTCGTTGACGATGTAAATGGCACTCGCAGCCGTCGAAAATGCCACCATGCCGAGTGCAACTAGAAACAACGTTGCAAGCCCAAATTCATGGGCCGCGATCATCGGCAAGACGAGAAGAATGTTCTTAACCCACTGATGAGGCCGCAAGGCGCGCAGCAGGTCCCTTGCCGCCCAACTCCCGTCAATCGTTGTGACCGAGATGCCCCTTTGCGCCAAGGCTCTTTCCGCCGAAGGCCTAGCCCCAACGACGATAGCTGCCTGTGAATGCTTCCAGACTTCGATGTCGGCGGCGCTGTCACCAGCATAGATGAAGCCGCGGCTTCCATGGGCAGCGACCAAGGCATTGGCTTTAGCCACGCCCTTAAGGTTGGTGCTCCCATCTGAGGCGAACATGCGTCCCTCATACCCATGGGCGTCTGCTAAACCCTGGACCATCGTCGCATCCGATGCAGATGCGAGACCCACCGAATGGCCGTCACCGGTCGCCGCTTCCGCAAGCTCGGCAATCTCTTTGCGCACCGGCATAAGATCATAGCGGAGGGTCACAAGCTCGCTTAGCGCTGCTTTGAGAACCGCTGGCCGGCGAAAATGCGTTATGCACGCCTTCAGCGTTGCCCAAGGAGCTTGACCGAGCCCTGCCCAAAAGGCCTCGAGCAAGAGATCGGTTTTTAAGAACGTCCCATCCACATCGAGATAAAGCGGAGCCCGTGAACGATCGTCAGCCATTTCAGCCCTCCGTCCCAGCAAAGACGCAACCGTCCGAGAGCATCATCGGCGGCGTAACACAAAGGCCGCGAGCAACGCGGTAGGCTGACAACACGCGCGGAATGTAGTTGCGCGTCTCAGTATACGGGGGAACACCCCCATGATCACGGACAGCACCCTCCCCCGCATTATACGCCGCTAAAACGAGCAACGGGTCGTCGCCATAACGCTCCATGAGATGATCGAGCAACGCCACGCCCCCTTTTATGTTGGAAGCTGGATCAAAGGCGTCACTTACACCAAACCGCTCTGCGGTGGCGGGCATTAGCTGCATAAGACCTTGAGCACCTGCTCGGCTCACGGCGCCAGAATCACCCGCACTTTCAACTGCGATCACGGCAAGAGCGAAAGCAGGCGAAACGCGGGTGCCCACGGTCGCCCCCAAAAGCGAACTAGCATGCGCGTCAGCGATGGTCTTTATCGATTGCAGCCTCGGCTCAGGAGCAGCGCGGGAAGCCTCGATTACGTCGAGAGCCTCAAAGAGACGACCGGCTGCACCCGCCGATACATCCGTCTCCATGCTGTCCCAAAACCAAGGATAAGCATCCTTTGGTGCGTCAGCTGGGGCAACCGCAACGGGCGTAGACGCAGCGGGGGCTTGATTAGTGTCAGGCGCGATCTGAACGGTGATGCGCTTGGCCGTCCCTGCCGTTGGCGGTTTGACACGCTTAAACGTGAAATCCTTAAAGGGCGGAGGAGCATCATTGCCGTCCGCCCAAGAAAAAGTTGCTGCAGCCACGCAGAAGGTAGCCGCCAATACGCGTGCAATATGCATATGTGAGGTCCTGCTCTGCCTCTTTTTTCTATAGTTTATAGGAAGAGCATGCCTCGCGCTAGAAGGAGCATAAGGTGCGAGTTAATTCAGTCTAAATCGACTTTTTTAACCAAAAAATCAGGTTTCCAGGCACAAAAAATCAATAATCTTTCGTTGTAAATCAATTACTTATACAAAAAACGCATCTGCCCGCAAGGTTTTGCAAAATTGCACGAATGCTGCCTAATTCGCGCCCCAATCCCACAGCCATATGGCGCCATCCAAGTCGGGGAGTTGGCAATGAGAGGCCGCCAGCATCGATCTGACAAGGTTATCTGTAACTGAGCGAATACCTCGAGAGGGACCAAGACAATGCTTAACTTCTTCAACAAATTCCGCCGTGACGAAGACGGCGCCGTGACCGTCGACTGGGTCGTGCTTACTGCCGCAATCGTTGGCCTGGGCATCGCAATCCTCACCACGGTTTCCGGTGGTGTTGGCGATCTCGCCGGCGACATCGACAGCGCACTGTCCACCATGACGATCGCTTCCTACTAAGCGAACTCCGGTAGCTAGGTCAGGACATGAGTAAACTTTTTAACAAGTTACCCCGGGACGAGGACGGTGCTGTCACCGTTGACTGGGTTGTTCTGACCGCCGCGATCGTTGGGCTCGGCATTCTGGTTCTGGGTATCGTCTCTGGCGGCATTCAGAGCCTGACCGACCGCATCGACGACGAGCTGAGCTCAATGAGTGTAGCGGCATACTAGCCCCCAAGACTTTCTAAAGGATCAAGATGATGATGAACCTCTTCAACAAATTCCGCCGTGACGAAGACGGCGCCGTGACCGTCGACTGGGTCGTGCTTACTGCCGCAATCGTTGGCCTGGGCATCGCAATCCTCACCACGGTTTCCGGCGGTGTGGGCGACCTTGCTGGCGACATCGACAGCGCACTGTCCACGATGACGATCGCGTCTTACTAATTCCAGGCGCGAGCCTTGGAATGGCCGCGCCCTTCTCGGGCGCGGCTTTATTGTTCACGGACCCGTTAACCAAGTGAGACCGGTATGAAGACTTTCAAAGAATTCGCAGCAAACGAAGACGGGGCGATCACAGTAGATTGGGTCGTGCTTACTGCAGCCATCGTCGGTATGGGAATTGCAATCGTCGCAGCACTCGCAAGCGGCACCACCAATGTCGGCAACACGGTAGACGGGGAACTTAAAGAAATCGGGACGCGCGTCGCGAATGGCACAGTCCTGAACTAGTTAGTACCTGCGACTATGTGAAAAACCCCGGTCCTGCGCCGGGGTTTTCGTGTTTTGGGCCTATTGTTTCCAAGACTTAGCTTTTTGCCTGTAATTTTTCGAAAGCACTCCCAGATTTTGACGCAATTCGTTAGTATCCCAACACCCAGTTGCGAGTGATAGACCCAGGTGGGAAGGGGTCGTCAAAGGAGAATAGTAATGCGTAAGCTCCTAGCGCGCTTTCGTTCAGACACTAGCGGAGCCGTCTCAGTCGATTGGGTTGTGCTCACTGCAGGCGTGGCTGCGCTTGGTGCGGGCGCGGCCTCCGTCGTGTTTGACGGATCCAGTGACCTTGGCGAGTTGATCAAAGAGCAGCTGTCCGTCGAAGAAGGCGGTTCTGGTGGTGGAGAATCCGACCAGAGTGAGTGATCAGGGCCACTTTTCCGCCCTCGGAATTTCCAGTCATTTTCACGATTTTGCCCCATTCTAAAGGCACCGTCGGCATGTCGAGACATGTAGGCGCGACGGTGTGCCCTTAGGAAAGGTGAGGAAATCCTCATGCGTATGATTTTTGGCTTGGTTTTGATTTTGGGCGTCGCCCTGGCAGGCGGCGCGGTCTATGTCGCGCAAGGATACATTTCACAACACCAAGCAGCGCTCGCAAAAGAGCGCGCGTCTAATGTGCCACTTACGAATATCGTCGTCGCCCTGGAGCCGCTGCGCTACGGGGACGAAATCACCCTCGAGCATGTGACCATGATGCGCTGGCCAGTGCCATCAGTGCCGGAAGGCGCATTCATGTCACCAGAGGAATTCTTTTCGCAAGGTCCTGAAGAGCTTCGCCTCGCACTCCGCAATATCGAGAAGGGTGAGCCTGTTCTCGCGGTGAAAGTGACCGAACCCGGCCAAGGGGCGGGACTAACGTCGCTGCTGAGACCTGGCTATCGCGCATTTACGATACGCGTCGACGTGCAAACAGGCGTGTCAGGCTTCCTACGTCCTGGTGACCGGGTCGACGTCTTCTGGTCGGGTGCAAGCGCCGCGACTGATGGAGGCCGCGCTGGCAAAGCAATCACACGACTTATCGAGCCAGGCATTGAACTCATCGCAGTGGATCAAAGTGCTGAGACCGAGCGGAGCGGTGCAAACATCGCACGCACTGTGACAGCGCAGGTGTCGCCCCAACAAGTCGCGCGACTTGCTCAGGCACAGAATTCAGGGCGGCTGTCGCTAGCCCTGGTCGGCGCACGCGACGAAAGCGTGGCGGCTGTGACCGAGGTCGACCAACGGCTCCTGCTAGGCGTCGAAGAAGAAGAACAGATCGTTCAGGCCGAAGAGCCAGAGGTCTGTTCAATCCGCACGCGCCGCGGAGCAGAAGTGGTCGAAATACCGATCCCATGCGCGAATTAATGCCGAAAGAACAAATACCGGGGCTCACCGCAGCCTCGTTTGTTGCTGAGGAGTGACACGAAGAACAAGAGCCAACACATTGATTCTTGATTTAAAAGTGGATTTGGTGCACGGTTTTGAGCAAATGCAGGCATAAGACCTGTAAAACTGAGGCGTGATCGGAGGCAGGTCACATGACATCGAAGATACTTCTTGCCGCAGCTGTGCTGGGGCTTTCTATGGCGTTTACGACCCCTGCCCCAGAGGCGCGGGCTGAAACTCTACGTGTGATGCAGGGTGCACCGTCGGTCGCTCTCAATGTGCCAATCAGCCGGTCAGTTGTTGTTGAGTCAGACGTCCCGTTTGCAGAACTTTCGATTGCAGACCCCAACATCGCAGATATCTCGACGTTATCGGACAGGACGATCTACGTCCTCGGCAAAGCACCCGGACGCACATCTTTGACGCTCCTGGGCGCCGATGGTCGCTTGATCACCAATGTTGAGGTGCGCGTCGCACCGGACATTTCGGAGTTTAAGGAGCGTCTGCGGCAGATTTTGCCCAATGAGCACATCGAAGTTCGCACCGCCAATGATGGCATCGTGCTTTCAGGCACCGTTGGTTCAATCGCACGCATGGATCGGGCGCTAGATCTGGCGCAACGCTACGCACCTGATCGCGTGTCGAACTTGATGGTCGTCGGTGGCAATCACCAGGTCATGCTCAAGGTTCGCTTTGCTGAAATGAGCCGCTCGGTTTCGAAGTCTCTCGATGGCGGTCTTATCGCAAGCGACGACAACGGAAACTTCCTTGGCGCGGGCGGTTCGGGCTCGATCCAACCAGATCTTGCCGCCAACCAATCGCCGTCTGATTTCGGCGTGCTTGTGGGTGTCTTTCAGCAGGCCGCAAATGCTGCCGGGGCCACTGTCTTTGGCTTTGATGTCGACAGCGTTCGCGTGGATATCCTTCTCGAAGCTCTTGAAAATAAAGGACTTGTGAGAACTCTTTCCGAGCCAAACCTGACGTCTTTGTCTGGCCAGGAAGCAACCTTCCTTGCCGGTGGCGAATACCCGGTTCCGGTTGCACAGGACGAGGGCACAACCTCTATCGAATACAAACCGTTTGGCATTGAGCTCAACTTCACGCCGCGCGTGGTCGACGGAGACATTATCAACATCCAAATGCGTGCCGCTGTTAGCGCCATTGATACGAGCAATGGCATCGTCGCGAACGGCTTCAGCGTAGACGCGTTCAGCCGGCGTGAGACATCAAGCACCGTGGAGATGCGCGACGGCGAGAGCTTTGCGATTGCCGGCCTTCTTCAGGATGACTTCGTCGATGCAAACGCCCAGGTACCATGGCTTGGCGACATTCCAGTCCTAGGGGCGCTTTTCCGCTCCACGTCATTTAACCGCGACCAGTCGGAGCTTGTGATTATCGTCACACCCCATCTGGTCACTCCGGTCAGCGGTGACACGCTCGCCCTGCCCACCGATCGAGTGCAAATCCCTACTGAGCGCGAGCTCTTCCTCTTTGGCAGCGTTGTGGGGACCACCCCAACAACCGGCGCTGCAGGAGAAGTTGCTAAACAAGACTTCAGCGGCTCTTATGGCTATGTGCTGGACTAAGCGATGCGAGGAAACGGCATGAAATATGTAGCACTGATCGCGGGAATGGCGGTGCTCGCCTCGTGCGCAAGCAGAGAGCCCGTCGACAGCTTTAACCACCGTCAGGCCGGCGCAGCCATCGATGAAGGCGGCTTCGGCAACCCGACAATGAACAACATGCTCATTATGACAGGGCAGCGCAGCGCAGCCGTCGATCTCGGTCGCCGCTTTGCCGCGGAAGTGCCGACGACGATTAACTTCGCCTTTAACTCGGCGGTTCTGGACGCCTCAGCGCGTCAAGTGCTGTCGCAGCAAGCCGTGTTTATCCGCCAGTTCCCGGAAGTACGCTTCCGCATCTTTGGCCATACCGATGCGGTGGGCTCGGCATCCTACAACCAGCGGCTCGGGCTTCGCCGCGCAAATGCCGCAGTCGCCTTTTTGGCGAGCCAAGGGATACCGCGCTCACGCCTTGAGGCAGTTGTTAGCTTCGGTGAGACACAACCGCTCGTTGCAACGCAAAATCGTGAGCGTCGCAACCGCCGCACAGTGACTGAGGTTTCTGGTTTCGTGCAGAACCATCCCACTGTTATGCAAGGAAAATATGCAGAGATCGTCTGGCGCGAATACGTTGGCAGCGCGATTGAAGGCACGACCACAGTAGAGACGGCCGGCCCCGCACAATAGGGGTCGGTTTCTGTGAAACTTCTGCAATTCTTCACGACAATTCTACTTTCCAGCCCAATTCTCGCCCCGTTTGCCCGTCAAACCGGACGAGAGGGAAAAGTAGGTCCTTAATCGAGGGCCCGGCTTTCTAGGGGCGAAATACTCGGGCATCAGGCCCAAACTACCGCTCCGCGAAGGCCGCTTGGTGAAAAGGCAGGTCGCGATGAGCAGCGTGATGTTACAGCCGGAATTGCAGCCATTGGTTGCGTGCACGATCAGCCGGGACGTGCAAAACTTCGATCTCCTTATCGAAGACATGGAAAATGCACTGGGTGAATGCTGGGGCGATCTTGGGTTTTCGGAAGCTCTGAGCTTCTTTGAGCAACCCGACGCGGAATCGCTCGAATTCGTAGCCATCGCGCTAGACGAAGAAGACCAAGCAAATATTGACCAGGTGATGGATATCATCCTGTCTGCGTCGTCCAAGGGCATCAAAACGATTTTGGTAGCCGAGGAACTCTCAACCGCGACATTGCACCAGCTGCTCCGCAATGGCGCTAACGAGTTTATCCCCTACCCTCTCCCCGAAGGAGAGCTCGCTCAGGCGATCGAACGTTTGAAGCGGCCCGAACCAGAGGCCGCTCCGCCCGCCGAAATGCGCAACACCTTAACGGCAACGGGTGATCGCGAGGGAGTTATCTTCCCGGTCCACGGCATTTCAGGCGGCTCTGGCGCATCCACGCTGGCGGTCAATCTCGCCTGGGAACTGGCCAATATCGACAAATCAAAGCCCCCGAGGGTCTGTCTCATCGATTTCGACCTGCAATTCGGCTCGGCATCTACGTTCCTAGATCTGCCCCGCCGGGATGCAGTCCTCGAGATGCTTCAAGACACTGACACCATGGACTCTGAGAGCTTCATGGCGGCGCTTCTGACCTATCACGACCGGCTCCACGTGTTGACGGCGCCATCCGACATGGTCCCGCTGGACCTGATCAACCCGGAGGACGTCGAACGTATTCTCCAGGTTGCGGCGTCCAACTTCGATTATGTCGTTGTCGACATGCCCAGCGCGCTCGTCCAATGGACTGAAACGGTGCTCGGCTTTGCCCACGTCTACTTCGCGACGCTCGAGCTCGACATGCGCTCGGCACAAAACGCGGTGCGCCTCAAGAAAGCCCTCCAATCTGAGGAGCTGCCGTTTGAAAAGATCCGTTTCGCGATCAACCACGCACCAAAGATGATGGACCTCACCGGCAAGGCGCGGATCAAGCGCATGTCTGAGAGCCTCAACATCGCAATCGATATTCAGCTGCCCGATGGCGGCTCCGCAGTGACCCAAGCGGGCGACCATGGTGTGCCCCTTGCCGAAGCAGCAGCCAAAAACCCGCTCCGCAAGGAAATCGCAAAACTCGCAGCCTCGCTCCACGAGATCAATCAAGCGGACGCGGAAGCGGCCTAAGGAGGATTTTCCATGTTCTCGCGCTATAAAAAGGATGCAGGAGCTGAGCCGGTAAAGCCGGCGGAAGCACCAGACACCAGCATGAAGCCGGTGGCAGAAAAGCCTGCGCGTGTGGAACAGCCCAAAAAGCCCACCGCCCAAGCCCTGCCGAAGGACAAAGAAGCGCGCCGCAAAGAGCGCCTCGGCGAGATCAAGCTCGAGCTGCACAAGGCGCTCCTCGATAATCTGAACCTCGCCGCGCTCGAAAACGCGACCGAAAATGATCTCCGGTCTGAGATAACAGCCATCGTCGGCGAAAGCCTGAGCGATATGGAGGTCGTGCTCAACCGTGAGGAGCGTCAGACGCTCAACCAAGACCTCTATGATGAGGTGAAGGGCCTTGGTCCCATCGAGCCATTGCTCAAAGACGAAGACGTCAACGATATCCTGATCAACGGGCCAAAGCAGATCTTCGTCGAACGTAAGGGTAAGCTTCAGCTCTCCGACATCACGTTCAAAGACGAACGCCACCTGCTCCGCATCATCGACAAGATCGTGAGCGCCGTGGGTCGACGCGTCGACGAGTCGAACCCCTATGTGGACGCGCGCCTCGCCGATGGCTCGCGTTTCAACGCCATGGTGCCGCCGGTGGCCGTGGACGGATCGCTCGTTTCCATTCGTAAGTTTAAGAAGGACAAGCTTGGGATCGACGATCTCGTAAAGTTTGGCGCCTTCACCGAAGAAATGGCCGCCTATCTAGAGGCCGCCGTCGCAACCCGGCTCAACGTCATCGTCTCGGGCGGTACCGGCTCCGGTAAAACAACGACGCTGAACGCGCTCTCGTCGTTCATCGACGACAGTGAACGCATCCTGACGATCGAGGACACCGCAGAACTTCAGCTCCAGCAGACCCATGTGGGACGCATGGAGTCAAAGCCTGCCAACGTGGAAGGCAAAGGCGCCGTGACGCAGCGCGACTGTCTGAGAAACGCGCTTCGCATGCGTCCAGATCGCATCATCGTGGGTGAAACGCGAGGCGAGGAAGTCATCGACATGCTCCAGGCCATGAATACCGGCCACGACGGTTCCATGACCACGATCCACGCCAACAACGCGCGCGACGGGGTTAGCCGTCTGGAAAACATGGTCGCGATGGCCGGGATCGAGATGCCGCTCAAGGCCGTGCGGTCCCAGATCGCCTCGGCCGTGAACCTCATCGTTCAGGCGTCGCGCCTGCAAGACGGCTCTCGCCGGATGGTCTCCATCACCGAGGTAACCGGCATGGAAGGCGACGTGCTCTCGATGCAAGAGATCTTCCGCTACCAGCGCACCGGCCTCACGCCGGACAATAAAATCATCGGCCACTTCACGGCCACGGGCGTGCGCTCGCACTATTCCGAGCGCTTCAAGATGTGGGGCTACGACTTGCCGCCATCGCTCTTTGAACCGGTCCACATAGGGTAATCAGTAATGTCCATCGGCGCCGAACCAATCATCTATGGCCTCATTTTCATCGGGGTTCTTGTCCTCGTGGAGGGCCTGTATCTCACGGTCTTCGGCCGTGCGATCAGCCTGAATAGCAAGGTCAATCGCCGACTGGAGCTCATGAAAAAGGGCACCGGGCGCGAGGACGTCATGGAACAACTCCGCAAGGAGATGAACCAGCACCTAGGCGCGCAAAAACTGCCGCTCTACTCCTTCCTGGCCGACCGGGCACAAAAGGGCGGCATCGCCTTTTCGCCGACGCAGCTCACCATGGTTATGGCGCTTCTTTGCGTCATCGCCTTTGTGGGCTTGACCATCGGCACAGAGACAGAATTACCTATCCGCCTGGGCGTCTCTCTCGTTATGGGTGTCGGCGGCGTCTTCCTCTGGGTCTCATCCAAAGCCAAAAAGCGCCTCGGCCTCATCGAAGAGCAGCTTCCCGATGCCGTGGAACTCATGGTTCGCAGCCTCCGCGTTGGCCACCCCTTCTCTTCCGCGCTCAATATCGTTGCAAAAGAAGTGCCTGACCCGCTCGCCTCAGAATTCGGCGTAATCGCGGATGAAAGCGCCTATGGCCGCGATGTCGGCGAAGCACTCAAACACATGGCAGAGCGGCTCGACATGCAGGATCTTCGCTTCCTGGCCGTCGCGGTGACCATCCAGCAAACCTCGGGTGGTAACCTGGCCGAAGTTCTCCACGGCCTCGCCAAGGTGATCCGCGCTCGCTTCAAACTCTTCCGCCGCGTGAAAGCGATCACGGCCGAGGCGAAATGGTCCGGTAACTTCCTCTCGGGCTTCCCGTTCCTCGCGTTGATCATGATCAACGTCATCCAACCCAACTACTATGACGAGGTGATGGGCACGCCCGTCTTCATCCCCGCATGTCTCGTCGTGGCCGGCTTCCTCATCGCAAACCTCTTTGTGATGAAGAACCTCGTGAATATTAAAGTGTAAGGGCCGCGTTCAATGGATCTCATCAATAACGCTCTCGGCCCCTTCGGCCTGGTCATCCTCCTCGGCGTGCTCGGCTTCGTGCTCGTAGCGGGCGCGGCCATCATGATCCTGAAAGCGCCGAAAGACCCGTATGAAAAGCTTGCGCAGGCGAGCCAAGGCATCTCGTCGGTTCCCCAGAAGGACAGGCTTCGCCACGGTTCAAGAAATGACAAGCTTCAGAAGTACTCTCAGTTCCTCGAACCCCAGAACGAGGAAGAGTTCTCAGCGGTAAAACTCAAACTGCTTCAGGCCGGTTATCGCGGCAAAAACGCCGTTCGCACCTACCACTTCGCGCAATTTGCACTGGGTATTGGCTTCCTTATCGTCGGCGCTCTCTTTGTGATCGTCCAAAATGCGACCCAAGAAGAAGTGACCATGCAGCAGATGCTCCTCACGGGCCTCGTCCCGGGGATTGTCGGCTATATGGTGCCAAAGTACTGGGTCACAAAGCGTCTCCAAAAACGCCAGGAAGAGATCGAGAACGGCTTTCCTGACGCTCTCGACATGATGCTCGTTTGCGTCGAAGCAGGCCAGTCTCTCGACCAGTCCATCATCCGCGTGTCCCAAGAAATCGTCGCCGCTTTCCCGGCCTTGGCAGAGGAATTTGCGATCGTCGCGCACGAGATGAAGGCCGGTAAAGATAAAACCGCCGTTCTCAAAGACATGTCTGAGCGTGCGGGCGTTTCTGACGTCGGTTCTTTTGTAACCGTTCTGGTGCAGTCGCAGCAGTTCGGTACATCCATCGCCGAAGCGCTCCGCGTTTACGCTAGTGAGATGCGCGACAAACGGGTGATGCGCGCCGAAGAAAAAGCGAATAAGCTGCCAACAAAAATGACACTGGCAACGATGATGCTGACGGTTCCGCCGTTGCTCATCATCCTCATCGGGCCCTCGGTTTACGGGATCTACCTGATGCTTCAGGGTGGTGGCGCCTCGGTGGCAACCTATTGAGGACATGAAGCAGACACTGGCGATTTTCGCACTGATCACGTTGGCCGCCTGTTCTTCGGGCGGCCTCGTCGCGCCCGAGGATAGCCCTTTCGCCCCGCCCACCCGCGGGGAAAGCAGCGTGCCCCAAATGGAGGTGGGCCACAGGCTCATAGAGGCCGCGCAATATGAGCTCGCGCTCAAAGCCTTCAAACGGGCCGCGGCAGAAGAAGGCCTGACCCCTGACGTCCTGATGGGTCTGGGCACTGCAAATCTAGGTCTCGGGCGGCTCGGCCAAGCCGAAAACCAGCTGCGTGACGCCTACGAGCAGGACCAAACCTCCCCTGATATTCTCAACAATCTGGGCGTCGTGCTGATGGAACAGGGCAAAACTGTTGAAGCCGCGCAACTCTTTCGCAAAGCCTTTGCCCTCGACAACGGAAATTCGGTCGAGATTCGCGATAACCTGCGCTTAGCACTCGCAAAAATCGATGACCAAGGCTATAGTGATAATCAAGAAGAACCATTCCAATTGGTCCGACGGGGCACCTCTGACTACCTGATTGAGGTAAATCCGTAAGGGCCAAGGCACTTGAGGCATTCGACGGTGGCATTAGACCGCCGCGAAATGAGAGCAGGAGACGTGACATGCGGCCCATTGCGCTTGCTGTTTTACCTTTGGCCATGACGTTAGCTGGCTGTGAGGGCATCCAGGGTGGAAACGAGGTTGAACGGGCCATGAAGGCCGTCAACGTCGTCGATGAAAGTAACCTGAACGATGTGATGTTGACGGTAGCCGACCCCAATGAGGCCGTCGATTACTTCCAGCGCTCGCTGACCGAAGAGCCCGAGCGCATCGATTTTCAGCGCGGCCTGGCGCAGTCGCTCATTCGCGCCAAGCGTCCGCGCGAGGCGCTCAAAGCTTGGCAAGTCGTTGTAAAGCACAAAGAAGCCACCAACGAAGACGGTGTCGACCTCGCGGATGCCTATATCCGCAACGGTGAATGGCAGGAGGCCAAGGCCGCGCTTGATGACGTCCCGCCAACGCACGAAACTTTTAAACGCTATCGACTTGAGGCCATGGTCGCCGACAGCAACCGGGAGTGGGAGCGCGCAGATAGCTTCTATGAGACTGCCGCAGGTCTAACGACAAAGCCGGCCGGGGTCCTCAATAACTGGGGGTACTCCAAACTCACGCGCGGTGACTTCGCCCAAGCTGAGCGGCTTTTCGTCGATGCCATCCGTCAGGATTCGACGCTCTTCACTGCCAAGAACAACCTTGTTCTCGCCCGCGGCGCGCAGCGCAAATACGATCTTCCAATCGTCGAAATGAGCCAGGTTGAGCGCGCTCAGTTGCTCCATACGCTAGGCCTATCCGCTGTGAAGCAGGGCGACATCACGACCGGGCGCGGCCTCCTGCGCGAGGCCATCGAAACGCATCCGCAGCACTTTGAGGCCGCTGTGCGCTCGCTGCGGGCGCTGGAAGCCAACGTCGCAAACTAGTGGACATCGTCCTCCCTTGGGAGGCCTTCTCCCGCTTTGAACCGGCCTTTCCGGACACAGCGGCACGCGTCTTTCTGATCGTTATGGTACCGGTCTGGTTCTACATGGCCTGGTACGACATGGCGCGGCTTAAGATACTGAATGGGCTCGTTATTTTTGTCTTCGCCACCTTTCTCGTGCTCGGAGCTGTTCTGCTCCCCTGGCAGGTGTACTTCGGTCAAATAGTCCAATCCGCGGCCATGCTCCTGATCATGCTCGTCCTTTACTCAGCGGGTGCCATGGGAGGGGGCGATGCAAAGTTTATCGCCGCTGCAAGCCCTTACTTTATGCGCGAAGACCTAGCTCTTGTCCTAATCCTGTTCGTGTCCTGCGCACTCGGGGCTTTCGCCGCCCACCGGTTATCACTCCTCGTTGGGACGGACCGCGCAACTCCCCTTTGGCAGTCCTGGCGGTCTGGCAAACGGTTTCCGCTGGGATATGCGCTAGGCGGCGTAGTTTCGGCGTATCTCGCGCTGGCCGCGTTTTAGCGCCTGTACAAGGTATAGAGCGGGCGGCGCGCTACTTCGATCAGCGTGTCATCGGGGATTTCGTCAAAGGCTTCGATCATTATGTTCTGAGCCATCGGCTTGACCGGGCAGTTTGGAAACAAAATAAAGTCCGCGTTCTCAATGCCCGGTAGCCCGTCATAGTACCATGGTGTCCCGCCGCGTAGCGGCTCATGGTCACCAAAGAGCCAAATTGGATTCAGGATATCCATGAAATAGATAGCCCCGCCCTGCGCGAGCCCCTGCTCTGCCAAGTCCTCGACCATGGAAGCATAGGCCGCGACGCTGAACCCCGCCATGCAGTACGTCACTTCCTCACCCTGAAAAACGAGCGTCTCTTCGGGCTCCGGCCCGTCGAACTGACGCGCGCCATTCCCCATTGGCACCTCTTTCCGCAACAGGTTTGCGCGCTTGCGAACCATCAAGAAATCTTGGTGAAGCTCGGTCCCAATGAGCGCTGGAATAAACTCTTCTCGGTCAACACTCAGGTGGCGTATAGGGCTGCCAGCCATATTGACGATGCTGGGTGCAATTGCGGCTGCCATAGCAACGGCGCCCAGGCCTAGCATCGGCCGTACGCTGCGGTCCGGCGCCTCAGAGGCCCATATGCCGAGCAGCAACGCCAGTAGGGCGAACCATATGGGATCATTGCCAAAATTCTGGTATGTGATGTAGGCACCCGCCCCAATCAGCAGGAGCACAAAGAGCCCCTCAGCGAGGAAGCCAGATCGGCGCAACACCACGACCATAACAAAAGCGACAGCGGTATACGCGACATAGGCAGGGGCAGAGAAAATCTGTGACAGGTTGAGACCCGGCTGCGGCCGCACGTCCGAGCCCACCACGGCGAGCAGATCGCCGAGATAAGCGAGCCAGTATCCCGGCCCGACAAAGGCAGTCAGCAAAACCACAAGGAAAAGGCCAAAAGCGAGC
>JBCCYG010000016.1:0-20563 GCA_039190145.1 Pseudomonadota bacterium
CTAGATATAGGCGCGCCGCCCGCCCGCATCAAAGCGGCCACACGCTTCTTTGTTCCCCAAATACTCAGGTCACTCCGCCGGCAAGGCGCGCGCTGTCAGAATAGTCTCGTTCCCCGGCCCCGGATGGCGCGGGATAAGCAGTGACAGCGTGAGCGAGATCAGTGCCATGCCCGCCGCAAGGAGAAACACCGCTTGGGGCGCTGCGAGCCACAGATAGCCCAAAGCCGCTGGCAAAAAGACCGCGGCGATGTGGTTGATCGTAAACGACACCGCCGCCGTCGGCGCGATGTCGGCATCGTCGGCAATCTTTTGAAAATACGTCTTCTTCGCCAGCGCGAGCCCGAAAAAGATGTGATCGACGACATAGAGAAACGCCGCCACCGCCACGCCCCAGCTAAAGTAGTAGAGACCGCCATAGGCCAAAAAGACGAGCGTCAGCCCAACATACTCAAAACTCAGCGTATTTCGCTCACCAAAGACCTGCACCGCGCGGCCCAGCATCGGCGCCACAACCATGTTGATAACAAGGTTGATGAGGTAAAGCGCCGTCACTTCGTGGACCTGAAACCCAAACTTCTCGACCATCATGAAGCCCGCGAATACCACGAAAATCTGCCGCCGCGCACCGGCCATAAATTCGAGCGCGTAATAGAGCCAGTAGCGCCGCCTGAGCACGATCTTCTTGAGCTGCGGCACCGGCGCCTCAATCTGCGGAAAGGCGAAAAAACAATAGATCGCTATGAGGACGGTGAGCCCGCCCGCAGCCATGTAAACCGTGCTGTAATCGAGGTCGAAAGCCTCCCAGGTCAGCACGATGAGCGCATAGGCCACGAGCGTCGCCGCCGACCCTGCTGCTAGGAGCCAGCCCAGCACCTGCGGCGCCCGCTTTCGATCGAGCCATTGAAGCTGGAGCGACTGGTTCGCCGTCTCGTAGTAGTGAAACCCGATGGATGAGATCATCGTCACCGCAAGGATGCCGCCCATCGTCGGAAAGAACGCGGTCACCGCCGTCGCCGCTCCCAACACGATGAGCATCGAGAGCGCCAAAACCTGCTCCCGGATGAAAACAATGATCGCGATGACACCCACGGCCAGCAAGCCGGGGATCTCCCGCACGGTATGCAGCCATCCAATATCGGCCCCGTCAAAGGACGCCGCCTCGATGACGAAGTTATTGAGGAGCGCCGACCACACCGAAAAGCTGAGCGGCATGGCAATGGCCGTCAGCACCAAAAACGCCTCCGGCCGGCGCCAGATCGGCCCTGCGCGTGCCTCAGAGAGCGGTTGGTAACGCATGCGCCGTCCATACGCCCGCCCCTGGCCACTGAAAAGTGCCCGAACGCACAGACGGCTCTCAGGTTGGGCTGGTGAGGCATCGCAGGACCCTAAAAAACGGTCAGGTCACTCTTGCGTACTCTGCGGCCCCCCGACGAAGCCGAGCAAGCTACCAACGTCGCACGTCACATGGCTACTGAAAACGACGGCGCCGTCAGCCGTTTCCAGACCGAATGTGCCTCCGATACGCGGTCAGTATCGCGGTCTTGCCTTTAAGCTGAACTGATAGGTGGCCAGAGCTTTGGACCCTTCCAGTTTAGCGGGCGTCGGTTCCAGTAGAACAGCGTCATAAACGCGCAAACCCCGATCAGGGGGATGAGCGCGTACACCATGCCTAAACCGGCATATCCGTTGCCATAATCACTGTGATGAACAGATGGCTGTTCGGGCAGGTACACGACATCGAACCTGCGACCGACTTCGAGGTACTTTGCATTCTGTTTTACAAAGGTTTTCTTGTCCTCAATCGACTGACCATCTTCGGTGCTGTACCGGTAGTGCATGTCAACGCGCCAGCCACCACGGCTGTAGTTTCCGCGTTGCCAGACCCAATAGGGCTCTCCTACCCAAGTGACTTCCGCCTGGGTTTCATTGCCGCGCGTTTCCAGCTGATCCAGAATTGGAAGATGGATGAGCACGATCCAAAAGCAGCACCAAATGAGCAAAACCGTTGTGCTGGCGAAAAGCAAAAGCCGGTATGGAATGTTGAAGACACGCATGGCACCTACCTAACCGGGGTATCATGGCGTAAGCGTGGCGTGCGCTGCTTCTGTTGGCAAAATTGGGCCCTAAGCGAGTAACTCTAATCCCGCGCCCGGTCCATCTCTTCACGCAAATGCTTCAGAAACCCCAGCGTCCGGGCAACCTCTTCGGCGTCCATCTCTGGCAGCATCGGCATCATGTCCCGCCCCACCCGCACAATCGCCTCCTCGCGAAAGCTGCGACCCGCCTCCGTGAGCCAGATCGTCTTTGACCGCCCATCCTTCGGGTTCGGTCGCACCTCGATGAGCCCCCGCATCTCGAGCCCCCCTAAAGTATGCGTCATCGAATTCTTCGGCACCTGAAACGCCCGTGCGATCTGGACGGGCGTGCGGCCCTCACCCACGCGCACGAGGTGGTTCAAGACGCTGAAATGCGGGAGCACCATGCCGTCGGGCAACCGCGCCTCGAAAAAGGCACGGCTGAGCTGGCTGATGATCCCGATTTCGTTGAAGAGCTCGAACATCGGATTGGGTCGTTCAGGCGGCGCTTGGATCGGGCAGTACCTTTGCGTCAATGGGCCAGCGCGGGCTGGCGGGCACGTCAGGGCCATAGCCCAGACGGCACAACATTTGCACGGTCCCGCCGCCGGGCGCCAGCCGCTCATGCACCCGGGCATAGAGCGCCTCCATTTCAGGGTATTCTTGGAGCGCCTGACTCAACGGCTGAAAGCCCAGCCCCTCACCGGTGGCCGCGAGGTTTGCGCGCACCCAATCGGCCCCGGCGGCGATCTGATCTTTCCGCGTATTGCCTGATGTCACGAGCCAGACATAGCCCATGGCGGTTTGGGTGTTGTCGGTCGTAGCCCGCATCCCCTCCTGAAAGGACATACTCGAGGTGTCCATCAATCGCTCAGGCGTCATTTGCCCGCCGATCCGCGCAAATTCGATCATCGGCCCGGTAAGGTCGATACCGTCGGGCTGCGCGTCCGTTGCCCGCGCGCCGATGCGCATGACATCGACGCTCTCCTTGAATGTCCGCGGCGTTAAAAGCTCGATTTCGAGCGCCTCCGTCGTCAGCGCACGAAATTCCTCAACAAAACCGGGGTCCGCAGAGGTCTCCACCGCGGGCACAGCCGCCTCCAGAGCCTCAAGCGATGTGGAAGGCACAGCGCGCGCCGTATCAAACGGCTCCTTCAGCGAGCGTCGCGTGAGGACATGGGCAAAGAGCGGGTCCGGCACAGCATCCGTCGGGAGAAGCCGGATCACAGCCACCGGGCGGCTATCCAGCACCGCGGCGTCGGAACCCTCGGGAAAGAGATCGACCTGCGCCTCAAGCCCCTCCTCCAAAGCGGCCATCCGCAGGACCTCGAGAAAGCAGCCGAGCCCGATGGTGATCTGGCGGCTAAACGGGTCGGTATGGGGCAAAAGCTTCTCCTGGTTGACGAGGAGCTTGATCTCCCCCGCCGTTCCCAGATCCACGAGCCAAGGCTGCTGGTTATGCGGGTTTGGCGCGAGGATTGCCCAGCTCAGCGCGCGCATACGCGGGTCTTCATACTGCCCCGCCTGATCCCAAGGCGCGTTCGCGGTGCGCGGCGTCCGCATCACAGCGCTGCCCATGCCAGCGCCCGCAGCAACGATGAAGCCACCTCCAAGAAGAGCGAGTGTTTTGCGACGTGAAAGTGCCATAGCGGCCTCCATAATGTTCGATATCGAACCATATAGTACGATGTCGAACCAATGACAAGCCGTCACATCGACACTTCCCGCAGCCCCTTGATACTCAGATAAAAAATGGGAGACCTGCCATGCCCGCCATCACGGAAATCGAAGACCTAAAGCGCATCTACGCCCGCCGCGTACCGCGCATGTTCTACGATTACTGCGAAAGCGGGAGCTGGACGGAACAGACGTTTCGCGAGAACGTCTCAGACTTTGACGAGATCAAACTGCGCCAGCGCATCGCGGTAGACATGACCGGGCGCACCACGGCGTCGAAAATGGTGGGCCAGGACGTCGCGATGCCTGTCGCTTTGGCTCCTGTCGGCCTATGCGGCATGCAGCATGCGGATGGGGAGATCAAAGCGGCCCGCGCCGCGGGCAAGTTCGGCGTCCCCTTCACGCTCTCTACTATGTCCATCTGTTCCATCGAGGATGTGGCCGAGAACACTGAAAAGCCCTTTTGGTTTCAGGTCTACACGCTCAAAGACGACGACTTCATGAAGCGCCTCTTCGCCCGCGCGAAAGATGCCAAATGCTCCGCGCTCGTCATCACCGTCGACCTGCAAATCATGGGCCAGCGCCACAAGGACATCAAAAACGGCCTCTCCGCGCCGCCCAAGCTCACGATGAAGTCGGTGGCGAACATGGCCACCAAGATCCCTTGGGGTTTGGAAATGCTCGGCACCAAACGCCGCTTCTTCGGCAACATTGTCGGCCATGCGGCCGGTGTGACCGACCCGGCCTCGCTATCTTCCTGGACAGCCGAAGCCTTTGACCATTCCCTCGACTGGGACCGCATCAAGGAGTTCCGCTCCTGGTGGGATGGCCCGGTGATCCTCAAGGGCATCCTCGACGTGGAAGACGCCAAAATGGCCGCCAATGTGGGCGCCGACGCCATCGTCGTCTCCAACCACGGCGGTCGGCAGCTCGACGGCGCGCTCTCCTCCATCCGAATGCTGCCCCAAATCATGGATGCCGTGGGCGACAAGATCGAGGTTCACCTCGATAGCGGCATCCGCTCCGGCCAGGACGTGCTCAAAGCCCTGGCGCTCGGCGCCAAGGGCACGATGATCGGCCGCGCCTTCGTCTACGGGCTGGGAGCCCGCGGCGAACAGGGCGTCACCGACGCGCTCACCGTCATCCACAAAGAGCTCGACACCTCCATGGCGCTCTGCGGCAAGCGCGACGTCAACGACGTGGACCGCTCGATCCTAATGATGCCGCAGGACTTCACCGACCGCTGGCAGGCCGCCTAAAACGCAGCTATCCCTCGGCCCATGTTGATCTTTCACGGGCCCCGCCTCGTTGTTTTCTCAGTGCCGCGCACGGGCTCCACGTCGCTGCACAAGGCGCTGCGCCCGTTTGCGGATATCGAGTTCTCGAACCCGCCTGGCAAAAAGCACATGACCGTGCGCCGCTTTGAAAACTGGTCGAAAGATCAAGGCCAGATCGCCAGCTACAGCCGCGCCGCCGTGATCCGCGAGCCGCTCGCGCGTATCTCAAGCTGGTACCGCTACCGCCGCCGCCCGGAGCTCAAGGGCAAGGAAAACTCCGCCGAGCATCTCACCTTCGATGCGTTTGTGGAGGCGAGCCTGGGCCAAGACGTGCCCGCCGTGGCCAATATCGGCAATCAGCACCGCTTCCTTACGGGGGAGGACGGTAAGTTGGGCGTCCAGGAGCTCTTCTGCATCGAAAAGCGCGAGGTCATGATCGCCTATTTCGAAAGCCTCTTCGGCCCGCTCACCCTCCCCCACCGCAACGCCGCGCCGGAGGAGGAACTGAGCCTCGATCCCGCGCTTGAGCGCCGCCTGCGCGAGGCCCGCGCGGAGGAGTTCACGCTCTTTAGCCGCGTGCAACCGACAGGGCGTCTGACCCTACCCGCCGCTTGAGCCAGAAAACCAAGAATACAGCCGACAGTACAAAGACCGCCACGACCAGATAAGCCACGCGCAGGCTCGTAAGCTCGCTCACCCCGCCCATGAGCACGGGCGCGATGAAGAACCCGGAAAAGCCCATCACCGCGGCCTTGGAAATCGCTTCCGTCCGATGCATCGGCGGCACAAGCCGCCCCGCCAGCGCGATCCCGAGCGGCCCAATGACCGAGACGCCGAGACCAAAGATCCCGAACCCGAGATAAGCCACCTCCGGCGTCGGCGCCAAAGCCGCGGTCGCCACGCCGAAAGCCGCCATCAGCGCGGCACAGGTAATGACCGTGCTATCGGCAAACCGCTCGCTGAGCCCCTGACCCCCAAAGCGCCCCACGGCCATGGTCAGCCCGAGCATCACGGGCCCGAGCGCGCCCGCAAGCGGGTCCCCTCCCAGCGTCCGTTCGATATGGAGCGCCGACCACGTCTCCACCGTCGCCTCCGTCATAAAGGCCGCCAGGACGATCGCGCCGCAGATGAGCACGATACCCCAGGGCATCCCCCGCGCAGCGCCGTCCTCTTCTTCCACCTGACCGATGGGCGCGAAAAGCCGCGTCGCGATGATCAAACACAGAATGCACGCCACGGTGAGCGTCACGACCGGTGGCTGCCCCGCATCGCGGAAAAGCCCGGTCCAAAACGCCGCCGCGGCATAGGCCACCGAGAACATCCCGTGGGAAGAATTCATCAGCGGCCGCCGGTGGCTCGCCTCAAGCTCACTCACGCGCGCATTCATCAGGATGTCGCACAAGCCAGAGAAAAAGCCGACGCATGCCATCACCGCCGCAAAGGCCAAAGGCGTGTCCACAAGCCCCGGCAAGGGCAGCAAAAGCGCAAAGAGCGCAACCACCGCCTGCAAGCTCCGCGCGCCCAGCCAACGGTCGATGTAAGGTGCTGCCCACATCGCCGTCACAAGCCCTGTCCCGTTCGCCAAAAGCAGCAGCCCGAACACGGCGTCATTGACCCCAAGCCCTGCCTTGAGATCAGGAACAGAAGCCGCAAAGCTCCCCCAGAAAAGCCCGATCACCACAAAGGCGAGGGCGGGAACGCGGGCGACCCATATGGCGCTCAGAATACGCATGCAGACGCGCTCTCACGCCAAATCCCCCAAAGCAACATCCAAACTACTTTGGTTGCATCCGGAGAGCCCCGGAAACTTCAAAAGTTTCCGGCCCGATTTCTTTAAAAGAAATCGGCACCGCACGGGACACAAAACAGGCTTTTCAAACCTCCAAAACCCCTCTAAAGGCACGGCTTCCACGCGGGCGTACACCCTTGGAGGACGCTCGCCTCAACATGATAGGAAATACCAATGGCTGGTGAGATCCCTGATCTTCACGCCACGGTACGGACGGGGACGGGCAAGGGGGCCGCCCGTCAAGCACGCCGCAGCGGCGACGTACCTGGCATCGTATTCGGTGGCGACACCGATCCGCTCCCCATCAACATCCCGTTCAATGTGCTTTTCAAAAAGCTCAAAGAGGGCCGGTTCAAGTCCACGCTCTTCAACATGAAAGTTGACGGCCAGGACGACGTCCGCGTGATCTGCCGCGACGTGCAGCGCGATGTCGTCAAAGACCTGCCGACGCATGTTGATTTCATGCGTCTCAAGCGCACGACCAAGATCAACCTCTACATTCCCGTCGATTTTGAGAACGAAGGCGATGCGCCAGGTCTCAAAAAGGGCGGTTCGCTCATCGTTGTGCGCCCCGAGGTGGAGCTTATCGTGACCGCCGGGGACATCCCTGAGAGCCTCACGGTGGACCTTACGGGCCTCGAGATCGGCGACACGATCAACATCTCGAACGTGACGCTGCCAGAAGGCGCCAAGCCCACGATCGACCGTGACTTCGTGATCGCCAACATCGCTGCACCGAAAGGCATCGGCGGGGGCGATGACGACGAAGACGCCGGCGAAGAAGTGGCCGCAGATGAGGTGGAAACCACCGAACAGGGCGGCGACGAGGAGTAATCCTGCCGTAGCATTGATTTACCAAAGGGCCTCCCGGACAAACCGGCGGGGCCCTTTTGCTATCCGCGCTCCAAACGACGCCGGCGCCATACGACGCGCCAGACCTGCCGCCGCCTTACCGCCAGCGCCAAAGTAAACAGCGCGGCTGCGAGCAAAACTGCTTTAGAAAACGGCTCCATGGCGCCTTCGATCAGCCAAGCATGGGGAACAGTGGCAATGACGGCGGTTGCGACGAGCAACGTATGGCCCACCCGCCATGCCCGCACGCCGATCCATCCCCGGGCGAGCGCTAGCATCCCCGCCCCGAAAAGCGCCACCATCGCGAGCACGCCCCAAGCCGAAAAAGGTGTCGGCGACCGCAAAAGCAGCGCATCGATCACATCGGGCGGGCTCGTGATCCACAGACCGCCGACATGGATGATAACGAGGCCGACAACCGCCGTGCCGACCCAGACGTGGAGCCTCCGCCCACGCGCTGCACTCATCCCCGGCAGCAAGAGGGATGCCAGAAGAGGCTGAAACAGCATCAGCGCGAGGGCAGCAATCCCGGCAAAGCCCGCGACGATGTAGACAGGTTGCCGAAACGCGAGATAGGGGCTCCAGGCTGCGAGGAGGACCGGCACCAAAGCCAGCGCTCCAAGCCCTGCCCAGATCGCAAACCGCCTCACGCGGGCGTCAGCACGAAATCCACAAAGAGCGTTTTATCGTTAGGTGAAGACATCAGCGGCCTCAGGAAGACCGTCTCGAACCCTCCGCCGCCAAAAGCACCATCCTCATCGGCATCATAGGCCAGGTGTCCGTGCGCCTGGCCAAAGGCCGGCACGATCTGCGGCATGTCCATGACGAAAAGGCCGTCCTCATTCGTGAGCGTCGCCCCGTGGCTCTCCCAGTCGCGCTCGTGGCCCTCGGTCGTATGCGCCCACATCTGAATGCGCCGCCCGGCCAGGGGCGCGCCGTCGCCTGCGCGGCGCACACGGCCTTCCATGGTAAAGCCCCCGCCGCCGATCCGTTCCATGATGGCAGCGCCCGCACGGTAATTGTTGGCCCCGCCCCGCATCGTAGGTGTCGGCGGCAGCCCCGCCGCCTGCGCGGGGACCGTAAGCCCCGACGCGGTTACCAAAGTCGCCCCCGCGCCCAGGGCAAGAAAGCGTCGTCTGTCTGTGCGGGACCCGTTCATCGGCTGACCTCCAAAGCTTGCTTGACTCTAAGGTAGGCCAGCCCCCCGCTTCGTTCAAAGCCCACTACGTCTTTGTGAGCCGCTTTCCGCAAAAGGCGCCCTAGCAGCGCGCCAGCCACCCGCATGCTAGCAACCAGAATGATGCAAGGCGCATTCCACGTAGCCGCCTTTCTATAGAAAAAGGGGCCCTGCAGAGGGCCCCTCTCCAACTTAGATGAACTAGCCTAGCTCACCGCCTCGATCTTACCAAAGTCGAGCTGGTTTTCCTCAGGCGATGCCTTGATCGCGGCCACTTCGCCACGCTTGCGCAACAAGATGTAGATCAGGCAGGCCACGTAGATGGCCACAACAACCGCGCCGATCCACTGAATCTGCAGCCACTGGCTCTGGAAGGCCAGCGTGAGGCCAAAGAGCAATGCCACATTGAGCGCGATGTAAGGCAACTTGCCCAAACGCGAGACCGTGAGCGACAGGTTGTCGGAATAAAGCCTGATCAAGGAGTCGAGCGAATTCACCACAAAGGTAATGCCCACAATGATCATAACCGTGTTGATTAGCCCCGCAGTGGGGATCTGCTCCACATGGAAATGGTAGAGAACGGAGAACCATACAGCGAGCGGAATGGAGGGGATGACAAGAAGCGCCAGCAAAAGGTGCTGCGTCTTGAGCCCGCCCACAAAGCGCGACGTGAACTGACCGATCATGATCGACCACGCAAACCACCAGAACAGATAGAATTCGTGGTAGGCGTTAATCGGCAGCAGGAACTTGTGAAGGTTCCCGAAATAGCCACTGGTCAACGTACCCAGGTTTGACGCCATACCGCCCAATCCGAGACGCCCGTAAATCCACATGAATGCGATGAGCGCCATGAAGAGGAACGTCGAGCCCACCGACAAAACCCGAACGAACTTGATGTCGGTGCTTGAGTAGGCCGCCGCGAGGATCACACAGAAAACAATGACATAGAACGTGGCCACGACGGTCTCACCATCCCCGATCTCTGGAATGTAGAAAGGCAAGTAAACGAGGAAAAGCGACGCCGTGAACGCGCAAGTCCCGATGATGACGATATTGTTGAGGATCTTCACAGCCGGGATTTCAAAGAACTTCACCCGAGGCTCAACGACGCAAAAATAGAAACTCGTCAGGAAGTAAAAGCCCCAGATCGCAAAGCCCCAAAAGCCAAACTCGATCGAAAGCGGATTGGTAAATCCGTAATCCGCCGCATTGGCCGGGTCCGCATAGGTGGGAAACTCCGTGAGCGGGAACATGATAAGCCCCACATCGAGCCCCGACGTAAAGAGGATCGCGATAAAGGTAAAAAGCGGCACCGGCGTCACACCGATCGCGCGCAAATTCCACCACCTGACGGTGCAATAAGCCACGAGCAGGAGCGCGAGCACGATCCCGAACGTGATAATAGAGGTTAAGGCTGCGGCCATTGAGTGTCTCCTCGGTCCATGTTGGCGAAAGGCCCCCGTTTGCCGGGGTGTCTGAGTATGTGCACACAACCTGCCCGAGCTTTGAAAATTCGCCAAGCGTTTCGTCCTGCTGGCAGTGGCCGCTATTCATGGTAGGAGCGCGGGGAGCACAGGAGCCACCCCATGCACCTCTTCGTCGGCCTCGGGAACCCCGGCCCCAAATACGCCCGCAACCGGCACAATATCGGCTGGATGGCGGTGGAGCGCATCGCGGAGGACCACGGCTTCGCGCCCTGGCGCGCCAAATTCCAGGGCTCGGTGAGCGAGGGCACGCTCGGCGGCGAAAAGGTCCTCCTCCTCAAGCCCGAGACCTTCATGAACAAGTCCGGCCAATCGGTGGGCGAGGCCATGCGCTTCTATAAGCTCGCTCCCGAAGACGTCACCGTTTTCCATGACGAGCTCGACCTCGCGCCGGGTAAGCTCAGGGTCAAACAGGGTGGCGGCCATGCCGGCCATAACGGGCTCCGCTCGATCCACGGCCACATCACCGAGGCCTACCGCCGGGTGCGCATGGGGATCGGCCATCCGGGCCACAAGGACGCGGTATCCGGCTACGTCCTGCGCGACTTCCCCAAGGCCGATGACGCCTGGCTCGACGACCTCTTGCGCGGCATCTCCGACGGGGCTGCCGAGCTCGCCAAGGGCGACAATGGCCGGTTCATGAACGCCGTGGCGCTGAGGACGGCACCGCCCCGCTCCTCCAAGTCGCAGCCAAAGGCCGCGCCTCCTCCGACGCGCGAGCCCGAGCCAAAGCCCCAGGATACCCGCTCCCCGTTGCAAAAGCTGGTGGACCGCTTCCGGTGACGCCCGCCCTCGAACAGGCCTTCCACAGCCAGGCCATCGCCTGCGAGACGCTCGACTCGCCCTTCATGGCGCGCATGCTCCCGATGCTACCCGGGCTCATCGACCCAGAGAGCGCGCTTGCCAAGACGCTGCAAAACTGGCCCGAAGACCGTCTCGGCCCGGCCCACGATTCCATCCCGCTCCGCCGCGCCTCTGGCCTCCACCTGCTCCACCTGAGCCATCTGTCGCCGGAGCTATCCGCCGCCTACCCGCCAAATTCCGGCGATCTCGAGGACGCTCTCGCCCACACCCTCAAAACCCACGAGCCCGCACTCCTCAAAGCACTCGAAAACCCTCCTCAAACAAACGAGGTCCGCCGCGCCGCCGCCCTCATCGCTACGGGCCACTGGCTGACCGCGCGCTTTGGCAAGCCGCTCATCACCTCTGAGGTCGGGGCGAGCGCGGGCCTCAACCTCAACTGGGATTTCATGGCGCTTACCGCTCGCGGCAAAACGCTGGGCCCTCTAAACGCCCCCGTGCACCTCAAGCCGGACTGGCAGGGCGAGGACCCGACCCTCTGCCCGGCATATGTCGCCGAGGCTCGTGGCGTCGATATCAGCCCCATTGACGTCTCAGACCCCGCACAAGCGCTCCGCCTGCAATCCTATCTCTGGCCGGATCAAGCCGAGCGCCTTGAGCGCACGCGCGCCGCCATCGATCTCTTTCTAGCCCCCGATACCGAAGCCATAGTGCACCAAGGCGATGCGCTAGCTTGGCTGCCCACGCGGCTCACGCCACGCGCAGGCCACTGCCATCTGATCTACTCCACCGTCGCCTGGCAATACCTGAGCGAGCCCGCCCAGGCCCGGGGCGCAAAGCTCATCTCAGAAGCGGGTGCAAAGGCCACACCAGACAGCCCCCTCGCCTGGTTCACCATGGAGGCTGACGGCCAGCGCCCGGGCGCCGCTCTCACGCTCCGCCTCTGGCCAGGGGACATCCCGGGCGATTTAAAGATCTCGATGGGGCGCGCTGACTTCCATGGGCGCTGGATTGACTGGCAAGCCCCTGACCCCACGTTTCGGTTGCCCTAGCGCCCGCCAGGGCGTTCGCTGGGGCAAACGGGAGGACACAATGCTTAGACTACTCGCACGCGCCCTCGCGGTGCTTGCCCTCATCGCCGTCGCCGCAGGCTTCTTCTACCGCGACCGCATTGCGCAGCTCATGGCGGTGAACTCCCTCTTCGCCGAAGACCGCATCGTGGAGAATTTCTCCTCCATGCCCTCGCTCTTCTACTCGACCGAGCTCTCGCGAGGTGACGGCCCCGTTTCTGAGCTACCGCAAGGCCCCGAACTCGATCTTCCAGAAGACTACGCAAACTGGGTTGAGGTGCGCAGCATCACCTCCGTCGTCGTGCTCCATGACGGCGAAATCGTCCATGAGGCCTATTACAAGGGCACCGGTCCAGAGGATCGCCGCATCTCCTGGTCCGTTGCGAAATCCTACCTCGCTACCCTCGTGGGCACCGCGGTCGATGCAGGCGAAATCGCCTCCCTCGACGATCCCGTCACACAATACGCCCCGTCGCTGGCCGGCACCGCCTATGACGGGAATACCGTGCGCAACATCCTTCAGATGTCCTCCGGCGTGGTCTTTGACGAGGACTACCTGGATTTCTGGTCAGACATTAATCGCATGGGCCGCGTCCTCGCCCTTGGCCGCTCCATGGACGGCTTTGCCGAAGGCATCAGCGAGACGTTCATCGCGCCCGGTGTGGAGTGGCAATACGTCTCCATCGACACCCATGTCCTCGGCATGGTGCTACGCGGCGCCACGGGCCGCTCCGTGGTAGACCTGATCCAGGAGCGCCTCCTTGACCCCCTCGGCCTTGAACAGGACGGGGCCTATATCACCGATGGCGACGGCGTTGCCTTCGTTCTCGGCGGGCTCAACTTCACCACCCGCGACTATGCCCGCTTTGGCCAGATGGTGCTTGAGGGCGGCGAATGGCAGGGCGAGCGCATTGTCAGCGAGGCCTGGCTGACCGAGGCCACCCGCGCCAGCGCCAACACCGAACCGGGCTCGATCCGCTACGGCTATCAGTGGTGGATTTTGGGCGACGAAGACATCACCGACCCCGATCACGCCTTTCTGGGACGTGGCATCTACGGCCAACACCTCTACATCGATCCTAAGAGAAACGTGGTGATCATGCAGACCGCCGCCGATCGGAGCTTCCAGGCGCCCGGCGCCTTCGATGAAACCATCGCGATGCTCCGCCAATTGGCCGCGGCAACGGAGGATTAATGCTCGAAAAGGACCCCAGCGAAAACGTCCATGGCGGCCCGCTCTCGCCCTGCTCGCTTGACCCGCTCACTGGCTTCTTCCGCGACGGCGCGTGCAATACTTGCGCCGAGGATCAGGGCAGCCACACCGTCTGCGCGATCATGACCGATGAGTTCCTCGCCTTCTCCAAATACGTGGGCAACGATCTCTCCACCCCGCGCCCGGAATACCGGTTTCCGGGCCTCAAAGCCGGCGACCAATGGTGCCTCTGCGCGGGACGCTTCATGCAGGCCCATGAGGAAGGCTGCGCGCCAAGCGTAAAGCTCGAAGCAACGCACGCCCGCGCCCTCGAAGTCGTCCCGCTCAAAGTCTTAGAAAAGTACGCCGTCCGCGCCCTGGGCTGACATCAAGGCCTGCTCATTTGGAGGCCCTCGCCCATAAGGTCCTCCACAAAAAGCGAAATGAGCTGCGCGCGCCCGCTTACCCCGCTCTTGCGGTAAATGGCATTCGTCTGCGCCTTCACCGTCCCCTCTGAGGTCTCCCTAAGGCGCGCGATCTCCGCCGTGGCCATGCCCTTGATCACAAAGAGTGCCACGTCGCTTTCGGCGGGCGTCAGCGCCCACTCGTCAAACTTCTCTGAAATCACCTCATGGAGCGCGCCCGACGCAAGCCGCAGCGCCTCTTCGGCCCGTTGGGTGCGGCGGCTGCTCTGGAGGAGCACGAGTGCCGTGAGCGCGATGGAAGCCAAAAGACCCAAAGCCACGGCGATCTGGACCAGCTCATTCACGCGCCATCCAAAGGGCGCATAGCCGAGATAGGCCGAGGCGAGATCGACGACAAAAAAGCCCGCTGACAGGACCTGAAACAGCAACAGCGCGATCAGCGGGGCTGAATTCACTAGAGATCACGCCCTTCTACGTCAGTCATCGTCGTCGTCTCCGTCGTCATCATCGTCCCCGTCGTCGTCATCATCGTCCCCGTCGCCATCATCGTCATCAGCATCATCGTCGTCGTCATCATCGTCGTCATCGTCATCCTCTTCACCCTCCTCGAAATCGTCCGGGTCTTCTTCTTCAGGCAAACGAGGGACGACGGGACCATTGCCATCATCATTGTCATCGCGCGGGAGGCGACGACGCTGGTCAAAAAGCACATCGCCTGTGGCTGGGTGAACGATGATCTCGCGCTCATGGGTGCGCGAGGTGCCCACCACACGGACCCGGCCGAGGAACGTTCTGCCGGTCGTAAACGTTGAATAGCCGAGGTCGGAGAGCTGGGAGATCACCTGCTCTTCAATGCTCTGCGCCCGCGCGGGCGCGGCGGAGAGAGCCAGGACAAGAAGTATCGCGGAAAGCCAAAGCCGCATCATGCGTTCCTTTAGTGTGGGTCAGCCCCGCCGCGACAGCGGGGCCGACCCGTCGATCTAGGCGACCTTAGTCGTCGTCATCGTCGCCGTCATCCTCATCGTCGTCATCCTCATCATCTTCGTCGTCATCGTCCTCATCATCATCCTCATCTTCATCGTCTTCATCGTCTTCATCGTCGTCGTCATCATCCTCGTCGTCGTCATCATCATCCTCATCATCATCATCGTCGTCATCTTCGTCATCGTCATCGTCATCATCGTCGTCATCGTCGTCATCGATGCTAGCGAGGAGCTCCTCTGCCACGTCCTCAGGCAAGAAAACCCTGCGATCCTTGCCATCGAGTTCAAAGGTGATCTCGTAGCCGTCGTCGATCTCGCGAACGACAGCGCTGCCCTCGCTGATCATTGAATCGAGTTCAGAGGCACGCATGGTCTCGGCCATGGCCGAGCTCCCGAGCATGACGGCAAGGGCGGAAAGTGAGATGGTCGTGAGTTTCATGAGTAAGTCCTTTCGGCTGAAGCGCTGCCCTGCGCAGCGGTGTAAGCCGAAAGAAACGCGGGAAGTGCCCCAGGGCGATCTCCCCGGGGTTTAGGCGCGACCCGATAGATCGATGGTTGGCGCGCCTAAACCGGAGTTTAGAGCTCAGTCAAAGCTGCGGCCTTCGGTGTCGGACATGTCAAAGCCCAGCGCCTTGGCCACCGTAAAGATGTCCTTGTCGCCCCGCCCGCACATGTTCATGCAGATGATGTGGTCCGCAGGCAGCTCAGGCGCGATCTTCTCCACATGGGCCAGCGCGTGGGAGGGCTCGAGCGCGGGAATGATGCCTTCGGTCTCGCAGCAAAGCTGGAAGGCGGCCAAAGCCTCCCGGTCAGTGATCGAGACGTATTGCGCGCGGCCAATCTCGTGGAGCCAGGAATGCTCCGGCCCGATGCCAGGATAATCGAGCCCCGCCGAGATCGAATAGCCCTCGAGGATTTGTCCGTCCTCGTCCTGCAAGAGATAGGTTCGGTTCCCATGCAGCACCCCCGGGCGCCCGCCCGTCAGCGACGCGCAATGCTCCATCTTGGCATTCACGCCTTTGCCCCCGGCCTCGACCCCGATGATCGAGACCTCCTTGTCATCGAGGAACGGGAAGAAGAGGCCCATGGCGTTCGATCCCCCGCCAATGGCCGCGATGATCGTGTCTGGGTAGCGGCCCTCGGCGGCCATCATCTGCTCCTTGGTTTCCTTGCCGATGATCGACTGGAAATCGCGGACCATGGCCGGGTACGGGTGCGGGCCTGCCACGGTGCCGATGCAATAGAACGTGTCACGCACATTCGTGACCCAGTCGCGCAGCGCGTCGTTCATGGCGTCTTTAAGCGTGCCCCGGCCAGAGGTCACCGGGATCACCTCCGCGCCCAGCAGGCGCATGCGGAAGACGTTGGGCGCCTGCCGCTCCACATCATGGGCGCCCATGTAAACGACGCATTTCAGTCCAAACTTCGCACAGACGGTGGCTGTGGCCACGCCATGCTGCCCCGCGCCGGTCTCCGCGATGATCCGGGTCTTGCCCATGCGCCGCGCCAGGATGATCTGACCGAGCACATTGTTGATCTTGTGCGCGCCCGTGTGGTTGAGCTCATCGCGCTTCATGTAGATCTTGGCGCCGCCCAGCCGCTCGGTCAGACGCTCCGCGAAATAAAGCGGCGACGGGCGGCCCACATAATGCGTCCAGAGATCGTTCATCTCATCCCAGAACGACTGATCGGTCTTGGCCTTCTCGTATTCAGCCTCAAGATCGAGGATCAGCGGCATCAGCGTCTCGGAAACGAAACGCCCGCCAAACTGGCCAAAACGCCCCTGCTCATCGGGGCCGGTCATGAAGGAATTGATGAGATCTTCTGGCATAAGACATCCTCATTCGCTGGGCTCTTCACGTTACCCCCTCTTGGCCCAAGACAAAAGGCCCCAAGACGCTGCTCGTACCCTGGCTTGACATTTATGTGCATATACACATTTATGCCGACATGGACCACCTAAAACTGATCAGCAATACCTGCATGCTGCAACATGTCCGGGCGGCGGCGCGGCGCGTGACGGACCATTATGAAAAGGCACTCAAGCCCACTGGTCTCACGGCGAGCCAGTTCACAACGCTTGTGGCCATCGCCCGCTTTCGCGATCCCCCGATCACAATGCTCGCAGAGCGGCTGACAATGGACCGCACAACGATGACGCGCGTGCTCGCCCCCCTGCAGCGGCGCGGCCTTGTCTCGCAAAACGCTGACGCGCAGGACAAACGCATGCGTCGGCTGTCGCTGACACCTGATGGCATCTCCCTCCTGCGCGAGGCCGAAGCCATATGGGACGGCGTTCAAGCGCACATGCTCGAAAAGCTGTCGCCCGAGGTCTGGGAAGAGATGCGAGACCAACTCGCCAAACTAACCTAACTGCAAACCAAAAAAACGTGTATATACACTGAAAGACCAAACATGAGTTATATTGAGACCCCTCCCCTTCCTGCCCCGGCGCAGGGCGCGCGGCTCCTGGCCCTCGGCTTCGGCGCATTCACGGCCATCACCGTCACGCTCAGCGCGCTGGATCTCTACCCGGTGATCCATCCCAACGCATTTCCAGCCACCATCCTGCTGGCCAACGTGCTTCTGGTGACAGCGTATTTCACGGTGCCGTCGATCAACGCGCTGGGTCGCGCCATGGGGCCCTATCACCTGGCCTATTTCCACGTCTGGCGCGTAATCGCGGGCGCCATTTTCGTTTATCTCGGGGCCAGCGGCACCCTGAACCCGACTTTCACAGACCGCGCGGGCTTCGGTGACATACTGGCGGGCCTCATCGCCGGCGCGCTTATACTGCTGCCCCGACGCACGGCTTTCGTGGCAACCTTCCATGTGGTGGGCTTTGCTGACCTGCTCCTCGTCATCGCGACCGGCATCTACATCAACAACACCGCGCCCGAGACACTGGCCGCCATTACGCTCTTACCGCTCTCGCTGATCCCGCTCGTGGGAGTGCCGATCTCGATCCTTTCCCACGTCGCCGCCTTAGAACAGGTATTCCGGGGCTGGCGCGCTTAGGCCCGTGACGCTTCCACGAACGCCGCCATACGCGCCGGGTCCTTCACGCCCGGCGCGCTTTCTATGCCGGAACTCACATCCACCTGATCAGCGCCCGTCAGACGTATGGCCTCCGCCACGTTATCTGGGGTCAGCCCTCCGGCCAGCATCCACGGCACGGCCCAATCACGGCCCGCAATGAGCGTCCAATCAAAGGCCACGCCGTTGCCTCCAGGCAGTGCCGCACCTTTGGGCGGCTTGGCGTCGATCAAAAGCTGGTCAGCCACTTCCGCGTAGGTCTCAAGTGCCTGCACATCGGCGGCCGCCCCCACGGCCACAGCCTTCATCACCGGTCGCTCAAAGCGTTCACGCACCTCCGCGACACGCTCCGGTGTCTCCCGACCGTGGAGCTGAAACCAGTCCACATAGGGGGCCAACTCCCTAAGCACCGTGTCATCGGCACCGACCACCAGCGCCACTTTGCGGGGGCCTTCGGGCGCCTCACGGCTCAACTGCTCAACCTGCTCCAGCGTCAGATGCCGCGGCGATCTTGCAAAGTGCACCAGCCCCACATAGGCCGCGCCCAACTCCGCCGCCAAACGGAAATCCTCCGCCCGCGTGAGCCCGCAGAATTTAACTTTTGCCGACATGGACCCTAGGCGTCGTCCAGGAGCGCGAGGACCTCGTCCTTGCCCTCATGCTTCTCGCCCTTGAGCCGCTTCACTTCGCGCTTCAGCTGGGTGGCCTCACGTTGCCCTCGCGCCGCAGCGGAGCGGTGCTTCATCTCGCGCAGCCACTCCCAAACGAACCCGATCAAAAGCCCCACCGCGATACCAGCAAAGATCACGAGGAAGAGCGGCAACTCGATGGAAAACGCCAACAAGTCGAGCCCAGGCATCGTCGCCAACCCCTCGGGCAGTGTGTTGAGCGTCACCGTCCCCCGGTTGGCTAGGGACACAACAATGAGCACTACCGCAACGGCATCCAAAAAGAGATAGCGGATATATCGAAACATTTAGCCCTCGTTCAGGCGATCGCGGAGCAGCTTACCCGTCTTAAAGAACGGAACGTGTTTCTCTTCAACCTGAACTGTCTCACCCGTGCGCGGATTCCGTCCGGTTCGGGCATCACGCTTCTTCACTGAAAATGCACCAAACCCGCGAAGCTCTACTCGGTCGCCGCGCGACATGGCAGCAATGATCTCGTCAAAGACCGTGCCGACTAATCGTTCAACATCTCGTTGGTACAGGTGCGGGTTTTCGTCAGCGATCTTTTGGATCAGCTCAGACCTGATCATACATTATCCCCCGCCATCGCGCGCCAACGGGGCGCGCCGTGCTGTTATGTTTAGCGTTAGTATAGCCGCAAAAGTCAGTCCACGAAAATACGGGCTTGCCCTAAGACCAGAAGATAGCCGCACGAAATGCTCTAAAAATCAGGCGGTTGCAGTGGTCAAAATATGACATATCTCTTTATTTGATGCGCTAACATCATTTATCCAAGTCAATGCTCCTGCCGATTCGCACGCGTCGCTTAGCGCAACGGAACATTAAAAAAGCCCCGCCAGCATCGCCGGCGGGGCTTCCTAAATGAGATGCGACCGCGCTTAGTCGTCGTCTTGCTTCAGCGCCGCGCCCAGGATGTCGCCGAGGGATGCGCCGGAGTCGGACGAACCGTACTGCTCCACCGCTTCTTTCTCTTCGGCAATCTCGCGTGCTTTGATCGACAGCCCCAGACGCCGGGTCTTGGCGTCGATATTGGTGACGCGCACGTCCACCTTGTCGCCCACGCCGAAGCGCTCAGGGCGCTGCTCGGCACGGTCACGGGAAAGGTCGGAGCGGCGGATAAAGGACTTCTGGCCCTCATACGTCACCTCGATGCCGCCATCCTCGATGGAGGTCACTTCAACCGTGATGATGGAGCCGCGCTTCACGCCGCCCACGGCGTCTGCAAACGGATCACCGCCCAGCGCCTTGATGGAAAGAGAAATGCGCTCCTTCTCGGTGTCGACCTCGGAGACCACAGCTTGAACCATGTCACCCTTGCGGTAATCGCCGATCACATCCTCACCGCGACCTTCCCAAGTCAGGTCGGAGAGGTGCACCATGCCGTCGATGTCGCCCTCGAGGCCCACGAACAGACCGAATTCGGTGATGTTCTTGACCTCGCCTTCGACCTGCGTGCCAACCGGGAATTGCTCTTCGAACACTTCCCAGGGGTTGCGCATCGTCTGCTTGAGGCCGAGCGACACGCGACGCTTCACGCCGTCGATCTCCAGGACCATGACTTCCACTTCCTGGGAGGTGGAGACGATCTTGCCCGGATGCACGTTCTTCTTCGTCCAGGACATCTCGGAGACGTGGACGAGGCCTTCGACACCGGCTTCAAGCTCAACGAACGCACCGTAATCGGTGATGTTCGTAACGCGGCCCTTATGCACGGATTCGAGCGGGTACTTCACAGCGACCAGATCCCACGGATCTTCCTGTAGCTGCTTCATGCCCAGGCTGATGCGGTGCGTGTCCTTGTTGATCTTGATAACCTGAACCTTCACCGTCTCGCCGATCGTGAGGATCTCGGAGGGGTGGTTCACACGGCGCCATGCCATGTCGGTCACGTGCAAGAGGCCGTCGACACCGCCGAGGTCCACGAACGCACCGTATTCGGTGATGTTCTTGACCACACCGTCCACGTTGTCGCCTTCTGCCAGCTTGCCGATAACCTCGGCGCGCTGCTCGGCGCGGGATTCCTCAAGGATCGC
>JBCCYG010000017.1:0-19355 GCA_039190145.1 Pseudomonadota bacterium
GGAGCGGTTTGATGGCATCGATGTCGCGGGCGCGATCTGGGATGTGATCGAGAAGAAGGTCGCCGCGAAGTGAGGTCGCGCGCGAAGCGCGCCACCGATGGCCGAAGCCTTCCAGGCTGCGGGGGAGGCGGGCGGGCACGCCCTTGGCAAAGCGCGCTATTGCGGGCCCATGGTGAGCCGGTAGCTGATCGCCTCGGCCACATGGGTTCGCTGGACGCTCTCGGTCCCTTCAAGGTCAGCGATGGTACGGGCCACGCGCATGACGCGGTGATAGCCTCGCGCGGAAAACCCGAATTTCTCCGCCGCCCGTCGCAGGAGTTCCCTGCCCTCCGCGCAGAGCGCGGCTGCCTTCTCCAAAAGGGCGCCTTCGATATCGGCATTCACCTCGGCACCGTCGATGGCTTCGTAGCGCTCTCTTTGCCGCGCGCGGGCTTCGGACACGCGGGTTGCGATGGCGGCTGACGGCTCGCCGGTGGCGGGCATGTCGAGATCGGCAAAGCTCACCGGCGGGACCTCCACGCGCAGGTCGAACCTATCCATGAGCGGCGCGGAAATCTTGCCCATGTAGTCTTCTGCGCATTTCGGGCCGCGCTTGCAGACAAAACCCGGCTCGCCCGATTGCCCACAGCGGCAGGGATTGGCGGCGGCGATGAGCATGAAGCGCGAAGGGTAACGCACGTGATGGTTGGCGCGTGCGACCATGACGGATCCGGTTTCGATGGGTTGCCGAAGCGTTTCGAGTACAGCGCGGGGAAATTCTGGAAACTCGTCCATGAATAGGACCCCGTTATGCGCGAGGGAAATCTCGCCGGGTTTCGCCCCACGCCCGCCGCCGACGATGGCGGCCATGGAGGCCGTGTGGTGCGGCTCCCGAAAGGGGCGCGTGCGGCTTATCCCGCCTTCGTCCAGTAGGCCCGAAAGCGAGTGGATCATCGATGTCTCCAGCGCCTCGGAGGCCTCGAGCGGCGGCAGGATGCCGGGGATGCGGGCAGCGAGCATGGATTTGCCTGAGCCCGGCGCCCCGACAAGGAGGACGTGATGCCGCCCTGCCGCGGCGATCTCGATGGCGCGCTTAGCGCGCTCCTGACCTTTCACCTCGGCCATGTCGCGGGCGCAGGGCTGCAGCGTGACCTCTCCGGGGTCAGCTGGCGTGAGAGGCGCTTGGCCGTTGAAATGCCGCAGCACCTCGCCCAGGCTTCGTGCCGCCACGACCTCCGTGGAGCCGACCCAGGCGGCCTCTGCCCCGCTGGCCTTTGGGCACAGCAATCGGCGGTCGCTCTCTGCCGCGGCCATGGCGGCCGGAAGCGCGCCGACCACGCCCACAAGGTCA
The DNA here is from genome assembly GCA_039190145.1 of Pseudomonadota bacterium. Taxonomy (GTDB): domain Bacteria; phylum Pseudomonadota; class Alphaproteobacteria; order Rhodobacterales; family Rhodobacteraceae; genus Shimia_B. The sequence continues at coordinate 1,331 of JBCCYG010000017.1, forward strand.
CCATTGAGGGACAGCTCCCCCAGCGCCACCGTCTGCTCCACCTCGTCCTTTGGGATCATGTCGAGTGCGGAGAGGAGGGCGACGGCGATGGGTAGGTCGAAATGGGAGCCTTCCTTGGGCATGTCTGCCGGCGACAGGTTGACCGTGATCCGCTTTGACGGCAGCGCGATGGATAAAGCGCTCATCGCCGCGCGGACCCGCTCGCGGGCCTCGCTCACTGCCTTGTCAGGCAGTCCCACGATGGAAAAAGCAGGCAGGCCCGGTGTCACCGCGCATTGCACCTCAACCAGCCGCGCCTCTACGCCCTCGAAAGCAACCGTATATGCGTTGGAAACCAATCTTACCTCGCCGTTAACCAAGGGAGTAACGGCGGTGGCTTTAAGAATGGTTAATGCGCGTCCACCATGTCCATGAAGGCGGGCCAGGCTTCGGGGTCGGGCACGGTCTTGTCCCGGCAGTAGACGTTGCAGAAGCCGTATATGCGACCGTCCATCTCCAGGAAATGGGTGACTGGATCGCCGGAATAGGGGCAACGCTCATTCACAGCGCGCTCCCCGCTTTCTACTGCGCGGGCCACACGAGGTGTGGGGCCCGGCCAGTCGACCGTTGGATAGCCTTTTTTGTACCGTTGAAGGGTTTGGCCCCGAACGAGCCCCATGGCGCGCCATCGGCGGAGCGGCAGGCGGGCGAGATGCTTGTCTACGTAGGCCCGTGCAGGCTCGCTCACCGGCAGGTCGTAACCCGCGATACGCATCGCAACTGGGGCAAAGAAAGCGTCCGCGATAGAGTAGTCGCCGCTGAGCCATTCACCACCGGTCTCCTCCTGGGCCATCCGCCAGATCGTCTCGATCCGGTCGAGATCAGCGCGAACCTCCTCAGGCACAGGCACATCGCGATACGCAGCGCGCAGGTTCATCGGGCAGTACTCGCGGATCGCGGAAAACCCGACATGCATCTCAGAGGCAAGACTGCGGGCGATGGCGCGGGCCTTGGGATCGCGTGGCCAAAGAGGGGCGTCGGGAAAACGCGTGGCGAGCTCTTCGGCGATGGCGAGGGACTCGCTGATAACAGCGCCCTCAGGCGTTTTCAGCGTCGGCACAGTGCGAGCGGGGGCCACATCAGCAAGCTGTTCGGCGACGTCAGCCGCGTGAAAGTCCACATAGTGATACGTCACTGGAAGCTTGAAAACATCGCAGAGGAGCCAGGCCCGGAGCGACCAGGACGAATACGAGCGGTCACCGAGATAGAGAGTATAGGTCATAGACGCGAGCTTCGCCGCAAAGACAGCTGCGGTCCATTCAGGAGTTTTGCGCTAGCCCATCACGGAAGGTGATTGATCAACGTGGCCGGGCCTACAGGTGGGATGCAGGTCACGCTCAGATTGTCGATCTTGTGGGCGAGCACCTCGTATGGGGTGCATCCGGCGGCGACGCGGACTTGCGTCAGGATTGCGCCGAAATGGGCGACCGCGATGACGTGCTCGTGGCCTAATGCGGCGATTTCCTGTCTCGCGGCCTCTATTCTCGCCTCGCTCTCATTCCAGCTTTCGCCCCCGGGAGCCCGGACATTGCCGGGCTGCTCCCAGTACGTGCGCGAGAGCTCGGGCCACGTCTCGGCAATCTTGTCGAACGGCATCCCGTCCCACTCGCCAAAGTCGAATTCGCGGAGGCCCGCATGGTCTGGCAGGCGTTTTCGCGCACCCTGAATGGCTGTTGCGGTATCTCGCGAACGGATGAGGTCGGACGAGATGATGACCGCCTCCGCTGGAAGGAACGCGGAGAGCCGTGTGAGCGCCGCCGTATCAGAGAGGTCCGCAGGGACGTCCCGCCACCCTGTGAAGACCTTTTCATGGGTCGGGCCATGGCGCACCCACCAGAAGGTGGTCATGGTAGCGCGCCTTTGAGGACCTGCGGCAGGCCCGCGATGACCAAGACGGCGAGATCGGCGCGGGCGGCCAGCTCTTGATTGAGTTTTCCTTGCGCGTTGCGGAACTGCCGCCCCAGCTTGGTATCGGGCACGATGCCCTGGCCCACTTCGTTTGAGACGACGACGACGGGGGCGGCACAGGCTGTGACGGCATTCAGGAAACTCTCTGTTTCCGCCGCCAGTTCATGCTCGGCGAGCAGCTGATTTGAGAGCCAGAGCGTGGCGCAGTCCAAAAGCACGACGTCCTCCGGAGTGGCCAGAGAGAGTGGCTTAGATACATCAAATGGCGCCTCATGGGTCGTCCAGCCCTTGCCGCGCTGGGCCTTATGATCAGCGATTTTTGCTTTCATTTCAGCATCAAAGGCCTGCGCCGTCGCGATGTAATGGCGGCTTTGGTCTGTTTCTTTGACCAGGCGCTCGGCAAAGGCCGATTTTCCGGAACCCGCGCCACCTAATACGAGGGTCAGGGGAGGCAACTTTTTCTTCATACTTTTTTTGATCCGACCCTGAACACGCTCCGTAACCCTATCAAAGAACGATAGAGGGGTGCGCCACTAACCCCCGCTCACGATCTAAGACCCAGGGGGCCTATTACTGATGGCATTGGATAGCGGCTACGATCAATCCCTCTCCCGCCGAGCGATGAAGGCGGAACTTCTCGACGCTGAAACTGAACTGAGACTTGCCTATGCGTGGCGCGATGAGCGCTGCGAGGAAAGCCTGCACCGCCTGATCACCGCTTACATGCGTTTGGCGATCTCGATGGCGGCGAAATTCAAGCGCTACGGCGCGCCGATGAACGACCTAATCCAGGAGGCTGGCTTGGGTCTTATGAAAGCTGCAGACAAATTCGACCCCGATCGCGGCGTGCGCTTCTCGACTTACGCTGTGTGGTGGATCAAAGCTTCGATCCAAGACTATGTGATGCGGAACTGGTCGATGGTGCGGACAGGGTCCACATCCTCCCAAAAGTCACTCTTCTTCAACATGCGTCGCGTGCAAGCACGGCTGGAGCGTGAGGCCGCGTCAGCCGGTGAAGTGCTCGACAAGCATCAGCTCCGGCAGATGATTGCAACTGAAGTCGGCGTCCCACTTCATGATGTTGAGATGATGGAGGGTCGCCTCGCGGGTTCCGACTTCTCTTTGAACGCGACGCAATCGACCGACGAAGAAGGTCGTGAATGGATTGACGCGCTCGAAGATGACAGCGAGCAGGCGGCAGAGACCGTAGCTCATGACCATGATGTGGAAACGCTCCGCGGCTGGCTTGTGACAGCGCTGTCTGCGCTTAATGAGCGGGAGCAGTTCATCGTGCGCGAGCGTAAGCTGCGCGATGAGCCGCGTACGCTTGAGAGCCTCGGGAATGAGCTTGGCCTGTCTAAAGAGCGTGTGCGCCAGCTCGAAGCAGCCGCCTTTGGCAAGATGCGCAAGAGCCTGGAGAACCAGAGCCGCGAAGTGCACGAGTTCTTCGCCTGAGCTTGCAACGTGCCCGTGCGGGTCTATGGTGCCACCCATGCTGTCCGCACGGCGAATACTCTTAATCATCTCCGGTGGGATCGCTGCGTATAAAGCGCTCGATCTCATTCGGCGTTTGCGTGAACGAGGCGCGTCCGTGACGCCAGTATTAACCCGCGCGGCGGAAGAGTTTGTCACGCCGCTCAGCGTCAGTGCTCTGGCCGGGGAAAAGGTCTATCGGGACCTCTTTGACCTCACTGATGAGGCAGAGATGGGTCATATCGAGCTCTCGCGCTCGTCGGATTTGATCGTTGTTGCGCCCGCCTCTGCCGATCTGATGGCCAAGATGGCGAATGGCTTGGCTGGTGATTTGGCGTCAACGCTGCTTCTCGCGACGGACACGCCGGTGCTTTTAGCGCCGTCAATGAATGTGCGGATGTGGGATCACGCTGCGACCCAGCGCAATTTGGCGACTTTGAAGGCGGACGGCGTTAGCTTCGTTGGCCCCAATGAAGGCGACATGGCCTGCGGAGAATACGGGCCGGGCCGGATGGCGGAGCCGATGGAAATCGTCGCCGCGGTGGAGGCGCATTTCGCCAGCGGGCCCTTGTCAGGCAAGCACCTGCTCCTCACCTCGGGCCCGACGCATGAGCCCATCGACCCGGTGCGCTACATCGCAAATCGTTCCTCGGGGGCGCAGGGGACTGCGCTGGCGGAGGCGTGCCTCAAGCTCGGCGCGCGTGTCACCTTTGTGACCGGTCCTGCATCTGTCGAGCCGCCTGCCGGCGCGGAGGTGGTCAAAGTGGAGACGGCAAAGGAGATGCTCCGCGCCGTTGAGGCAGCTTTGCCAGCGGATGCCGCCGTTTTCGCCGCCGCCGTGGCCGACTGGCACGTGGAAGGCGCTGCCCAGCAGAAACTCAAAAAGACCAAGGACGGGATGCCCGCGCTCAGTTTTGCAGAAAATCCCGACATCCTCGCCTCGGTTAGCGCCATGCAGGCGGGGAGGCCGGGCCTCGTTGTGGGCTTTGCCGCTGAGACGGAAAATGTCGTGGAACACGCGCAGGCCAAGCGGTTGCGCAAGGGCTGCGACTGGATACTCGCCAACGACGTGAGCCCTGAGACCGGGATTATGGGGGGCCCGGAGAACGCTGTGACGCTGATCACGGGCGAGGGCGCCGAGCCCTGGCCCCGCATGGCTAAGGGGCAAGTAGCGGAGCGACTGGCGGCGCGCATTGCCGACGCGCTTAAGGCCTGACCCATGCGTGTTGGTGTACTCAGAGAGCCGGGGTCAGACCCGGATGTTGCGCTTCCGAGTTACGAAACCGCCGGGGCTGCGGGTGCAGACCTGCGAGCCAACCTTCCGGAAGATGAGCGCGAAGATGGCTTAACGCTGGCGCCTGGTTCGCGTGCCCTTATCCCGACGGGGCTGCGGCTTGAGATACCAGTCGGTCACGAAATCCAGATCAGGCCGCGCTCGGGCCTCGCGCTCAAACACGGTCTGTCCCTTCCCAACAGCCCCGGGACGATCGACGCGGACTATCGTGGGCCACTGGGGGTGATCCTGATTAATCTGGGCGCTGAGCCTTACACAGTGTCTCACGGGGAGCGCATTGCTCAGATGGTGCTCGTCCCTGTTCTGCGGGCCAGCTTTGAAGAAGTAAGCGCCCTTTCCAATACCGAGCGCGGCGCGGGCGGCTTTGGCTCCACGGGCGTGGGCGCATGATCGTCGTTTTTTCCATGGCGGCCACGATCTGGGGTATTGGCGCGGCAATGCGGACCCCCATGCAGGCGCGCTGGCTCATGCTGGGTCTGCTGTTCATTGGTGTCTTAGCGGTGCATGTCGTCCTGCCGGACGGCCATCCCCTCCGCGAAGGGACGGGCGGCTCGGCGGGGCTATGGCTCATCCTCGCGGGCGGCGGCGCGCTCGCTTTCCTATATTCCCGCGGGATCAAGTACCTGCGCAGCCGGGTGAGCCCGGAAGAGACGGCGCAGGAGGTCATCACCAAGCGTGAGACCATGGGCGAGGTCGAGCTTGAGCGCTATTCCCGGCACATCGTCCTGCGCGAAATTGGTGGGCCCGGACAATCAAAGCTGAAACGCGCGAAGGTCCTTGTCGTCGGCGCGGGCGGTTTGGGCTCGCCCGTTCTCCAGTACCTCGCGGCGGCAGGCATGGGGACGCTTGGCATCATTGATGATGACCGCGTCGATCACACAAACCTCCAGCGCCAAGTGCTCCACCGCGACGCGGCCACTGGCTCGCCTAAGACACGTTCGGCGGAGGAGAGCATCCATGCTCTCAACCCTTATGTGGAGGTGCTGCCCTACACGCGGCGCCTCACGGAGGAGATCGCAGAGAAGCTATTCGAAGACTTCGATCTCATTGTTGACGGGACGGATAACCAGGAGACACGCCGCCTCATCAACCGCGCGGCGGTGAAATTGGGCCTTCCGGTCGTGCAAGGCGCCATCACGCAGTGGGAAGGTCAGGTCGCGATCTGGGACCCGAGCTTTGGCGGGCCTTGCTACGATTGCGTCTTTCCCGAAGACCCCGCCGCGGGGCAGGCGCCGAGCTGTGCGGAGGCGGGTGTTTTGGGCCCGCTCCCCGGGATTATCGGCACTGTGATGGCGAGCGAGGCAATAAAGCGGATCACAGGGGCTGGAACACCGCTCATTGGGCATATGTTGATCTATGACGCGCTTGATGCCGAGCCGCGAAAGATCAAGGTAACACGCAGGAAGGACTGCCCGACCTGCGGCAAGGATAACGGATGACAAACCCTCTTCTCGCTGAATGGGACGGGCCGCTCGGTCTGCCCCGCTATGAGCTTTTTGACGACGCGCAGTTCGAGCCTGCACTCAAGGAGGGATTGAAGCTCGGTCGGGACGAAATTGCCGCAATCGCGTCGAACCCGGAGCCGCCCACGCTTGAAAACACGATCCACGCGCTCGAGCTTGCGGGCGAGCCGCTAAGCCGTGTGCTGCGCGTGTTCTTCAATATCATCGGGACGGATTCCACGCCTGAGCGGGAGGCGCTGCAGAAAACCTTTGTAACCGAGCTCTCCGCCTACAATGCCGAGATCATCTCGAACCCCGACCTCTTTGCTCGGCTCTCCGCGCTCTTCGAGCAGAGAGAGGGTTTTGAGGGCGAAGACCGGCGCGTGGTCGAGCTTTACTATGAGGACTTCACAAGGGCAGGGGCGGCGCTGACTGGGGACGCCTCGGAGCGGATGACTGCGATCAAGGCGCGCCTGGCGATGCTGGGGACCGAGTTCACCCAAAACCTCCTCGCCGATGAGCGCGAGTGGTACATGGAGCTTGCCGAAACCGAGCTCGACGGCCTGCCGGAGTTTCTCGTGTCGGCAGCTGCTTCGGCGGCGGAAGCGAAGGGCATCGATGGCTGGATCATCACCACGTCCCGCTCTTTGATGACGCCGTTCTTGCAATTCTGCCCGAACCGCGTGCTCCGTGAGAAGGCGCAGCGCGCCTGGTCCTCACGCGGAGCAAATGGCGGCAAGACCGATAATCGCGGGATCGCGGCAGAGATTTTGAAGCTTCGTGCGGAGCGAGCAAAGCTCTTGGGCTACGATACGTTCGCCGATTACAAGCTTGCGCCTGAGATGGCGAAAGAACCTGCGCGCGTCCGCGAGCTTTTGATGCAGGTCTGGCAGCCTGCGAAAGCGCAGGCGGAAGCGGATGCGGCAGTTCTGACCGATATGATGCAGGCCGATGGTGTTAACGGGCCGCTCGCGCCGTGGGACTGGCGGTATTACTCGGAAAAGCGGCGCGTGGCAGAGCATGACCTCGATGAGGGTGAGCTCAAGCCGTATTTTCAACTCGAAAAGATGATCGAGGCAGCGTTTGATACGGCCTCACGTCTCTTTGGGCTCGAGTTCGAGGAGCTCGATGCAGCTCTCCCACACCCCGATGCGCGGGCCTGGGAGGTGACGCGGGACGGCAAGCACCTTGCGATCTTCATCGGTGACTATTTCGCACGGGGCGGGAAGCGGTCGGGGGCGTGGTGCTCCGGGCTACGGTCTGGGCAAAAGCTGAAGGGCGATATCCGCCCGATCACGATCAATGTGTGCAACTTCGCCAAACCCGCCGCGGGAAAGCCTGCGCTCTTGAGCTTTGACGATGCGCGGACACTCTTTCACGAGTTTGGACATGCGCTCCACCACATGCTTACCGAAGTCCGCTACCCAATGATTTCGGGGACATCCGTGGCACGCGACTTTGTCGAATTACCGAGCCAGCTTTATGAACATTGGCTCGAGGTGCCCGAGGTGCTGGAGCGTTACGCGGTCCATGCTGAGACGGGCGAGCCGATGCCGCGAGACCTACTCGAGCGGGTGCTGGCGGCGGCGACCTACGATATGGGCTTTGGTACGGTAGAGTACGTGGCCTCCGCCCTCGTCGATTTGGCCTTCCATGAGGGCGATGCCCCGGAAGACCCGATGGCGATGCAGGCTGAGGTTCTTTCCGGAATCGGGATGCCGGCGGCGATCGAGATGCGACATGCTACGCCACACTTCGCGCATGTCTTTGCGGGCGATGGCTATTCGAGTGGGTATTACAGCTACATGTGGTCCGAGGTCATGGATGCAGACGCCTTTGCCGCCTTCACGGAAGCAGGCGATGCCTTTGACGCGGGTGTGGCGGGCAAGCTTGAGGAGTTCATTCTGTCCGCGGGCGGGAGCCAACCGCCAGAGGACCTCTATACCGCGTTCCGTGGCCGGATGCCGGGGGTCGATGCGCTGCTGAAAGGCCGCGGGCTGGCGGCATAGCTGCCCTTTCTCAGATCATGCATTTCTCGCGAAGGCGCTCCCAAACCCGTTGGGCGAAGTCTTCTTTCTGTGGTTCGAGGCAATTCTCTGACAAAAACCAGTAGAGATACTTCTCATACTGAAAGCCATCAAACTGTGCTGCCCCTTCGCGGAGGATGCGTCTGAGGTCCTCTTCGCTCCTCGCCACTGCAGAGGCGTGATGAAAATCTGACCTAGCACAGGTGATAAGCTTCTTTTTCTGAAGAAGCGCTTCGAAGCCAGCGGCCGAATTTTGCGTGATGACCCAGTCGGAGACGCGGATGAGGTCGTGGACAGAGGCGTGCGAGACGACCACATTGGGATCTCGGTCCGCGATTTTGTCGATACGTGCCCGCATGCCCGATGATTGCGCCGGGTGCGGTTTAACATAGACCCGCCCCCCACCCGCGGCCCGTCCCGCATTGATGATCATCTGCTCTGTGCTGAGGTAGTGCTCTCGGTTCGGTCTCCCTTCAATCTCCTGGCAAAAGACAACTGAGCGTGCCGGGTCGAGCGCATGAGGCGCGGCTTCTGCCTGTGGGCTCCGAGAAGTGTTTTGCCCGATCATCCAGGAGGCGACACCGTTGAAGAACCATTCCGCATGGCCCCAGTCTACGCCATCAGGTCGGAACTGGCGCATCCGCATGCTCGAATTCCAGTTCACGCCAACCTCATCGAGGTACCAAAAGCCCCACAGATAAGCCGGTGAGACGTGCATAACATTGGGCCGGTACGCCGGGCGGTCACCAAAGATCAGATGGATATGGGCCTGGTTCAGCATCGCTTCCGAGAGCGGCGAGCCAAGCTTGACGGTCACGCTAGCCACGCCCTGACTGGCTAAGAGCGGGGAAAGCTTTGTGAAGAAATCGAAAGTGCCCTTGTTGATCTCATCGATCCAGCCGTCATCAGCATGGACAACAAAGAGCCGTTCTGCGGTCGTAAATTCCTTGAGCTGACCCGCGAGGGTGACGTGTTTCATGGCAGGTTCAGACCGTCTCGCCGGCAGAAGCGCGGCGCGCTGAGGTCATCTGATTTCGTCTGCATGCACGCCCCAAAGCGATGTCTTTGGCGCCCAGCCCTTGTAGCCGCCCGCGCTCACCCTGCACCACATTTCCGTACATTTCCCTAACCGGGCCACGACGCCGAGCTCGAGTCTGGCCACAACCTGGCCCTCAGCCTCGGCACGCGGAAAGAGAGCAAGCATGTCTTCCTCAACAATGACAGTGCGCGTTCCCGAGATAAGCGAGTAATGGATCCAGCCGCCTTGGCCATCGCGATCCTGCACCCGACGCCAGTGGCCGTGCTCAGCGGTGACGCGCAGCGGCATGTCGCGGCGCTTGTACACCCAGTCAATCCGATGGGAGAGCGAAGGCCCGCGTCGAATATTGGCCTCCGTAGCCTTCATCGAGACATAGCGAGGGATCGGGAAATTGGTCACCGAGCCGAGCTTTATCTCTTCGGCCACCGCGGTGCCGGCCAAGCTCAAAACAAGCAAAAGAATGACCGCTCGGATCATTGGCTGCCTCACTGCTCTTTCGCGCGGGTTCTTGTGCCCGTCGCTTCGCGGGCTAATCTGCCAGAAAGCCCCGCATCGGGGAAGGGGAGGACAGGCTAGTTATGGTCAAGAAGCGATTGAGTGTTGTCGTGACGCGACGGTTGCCGGAGGTGGTGGAGACGCGTCTCTCGGAGCTTTTTGACGTGGCGCTGCGCGAAACTGATGAACCGATGACGAAAACTCAGCTCGTGGAGGCTGTTAAAAACGCCGATGTACTTGTGCCGACGGTGACCGATGAAATCGACGCGGGGCTGTTGGGGCAGGCGGGGGAGAACCTTAAGCTCATTGCCAGTTACGGTGCAGGCGTGGACCATATCGACGTGGCCACCGCGCGGCAGCGCGGAATTCTTGTCTCAAACACGCCGGGCGTGGTCACCGAGGACACAGCGGACATGACTATGGCGCTTATGCTGGCCGTCACGCGGCGCATCCCCGAAGGATTGAGCCTGATGCAGGCTGGCGCCTGGGAAGGCTGGTCGCCCACGGCGATGCTGGGCGGGCGTCTCGGTGGGCGGCGCTTGGGCATCCTCGGCATGGGGCGGATCGGACAGGCCGTGGCCAGACGGGCGCAGGCCTTTGGCATGCAGGTCCATTACCACAATCGCAAGCGGATCCGGCCTGAGCTTGAGGAGGCTTTGGAGGCAACTTATTGGGAAAGCCTCGACCAGATGATCTCGCGTATGGATGTGGTGAGCGTGAATTGCCCGCATACCCCGGCGACATTCCACCTGATCAACGCACGGCGGCTTAAGCTGATGAAGGGCTCAGCCGTCCTTGTGAACACGTCCCGCGGCGAGGTCATCGACGAAAACGCTCTGACCCGGACATTGCGGTCGGGGGAGATCGCTGGGGCAGGTCTTGATGTCTATGAGCATGGCCAAGATGTGAACCCGCGGCTGCGTGAACTCCCGAATGTCGTGCTGCTCCCGCATATGGGGTCGGCTACGCAGGAGGGTCGCGCGGAGATGGGTGAAAAGGTCATCATTAACATCAAGACCTTCGATGACGGGCATAGGCCGCCTGACTTGGTCGTCCCGGCCATGGTGTAAAGCTGCAAATCGGTGGGCAAAGGCCGTTCGAACGGCCTTTAGAAACGCGAATTCGAAGCGGCTTTTCTCGCTAAGTTTGACGCGTCGCACACCACAGGCTAGGGCAGCGCGGTAATTCGGGGTGGCCATGACACCAGACATCTCCATCGTTGTTCCCATGAAAAATGAGGCCCAGAATGCGGGTCCCCTGGTGGAAGCTATTGAAGGGGCCTGTGAGGCTTTTGAGTACGAGATTGTGCTCGTCGATGATGGATCAGATGACGGCACGGCTGGGATAGTTGAGGGTCTCATGGAGACCCGCCCCCGTCTCAAGCTTGTCCGCCACGCGAGCTCTGGCGGACAGTCGGCGGCGGTACATTCAGGAGTGTGCGCCGCGCAGGCGACGATTATCTGCACAATGGACGGTGACGGGCAAAACCCGCCGGAGAATGTCCCGGCTCTCATTGCTCCCTTCACGACCGGAGCCACCGATCTCGGCCTCGTGGCTGGGCAGCGTGTCGGGCGTCAAGACAGTGTCTGGAAGCTCTGGGCATCGAAGTTTGCAAATGCTCTAAGGGGTTGGCTCCTAAACGACGACACGCGCGATACGGGCTGCGGGCTCAAGGCGTTTCGGCGCGACGCCTTCCTCGAGCTTCCCTATTTCGACCACATGCACCGCTATCTGCCCGCGCTCTTTAAGGCCTATGGCTGGCGCGTAGACCATGTGGATGTCACCCACGCCGCGCGGATAGCGGGAGTATCGAACTATACTAATTTCGGGCGCGCCCTCGCGGGCATGCATGATCTCATAGGCGTCGCCTGGCTGATCAAGCGCCGCAAGAAAGCCCGGCCGCTGCCCGAGGTAAAAGGCTAATGCAGGCGGTGCTCGAGTTCTTTGAGATCAACACCCAGCGCGAGCTTTGGTGGCTCATTTTTGGGCTCGCGGCTCAGTGCATGTTTTTCATGCGCTTCCTTGTCCAATGGATCAGCTCTGAGCGAGCGCGCGCCTCGGTCATGCCGCACGCTTTTTGGTGGTTTTCGCTCTTGGGCGGCGTGATGCTCCTCATCTACGGTTTTGAGCAGCGCGAGCCGATTATCATCCTGGGACAGTCGGTGGGGATCATCATCTATCTGCGCAACCTTTGGTTCATCTATGGCGTCAAGCTCTAACGCTCTCCGTGCTGCATGGGCCTTTATCGCGCTCATCACGCTTTGGCGCGTGGCGATGCTGTGGTTCAACCGCACGGACCTCTTTGTCGATGAGGCACAGTACTGGGCCTGGGGGCAGCACCTCGACTTCGGCTATTTCTCGAAACCTCCGCTCATAGGCTGGCTCATCCGGGGTGTGACGGACGCCTTGGGGTCGGATGCAGCCTTTATCGTGCGACTGCCCGCGCCGTTTCTCCACTGCTTTACGGCGCTACTGGTGATTTGGGCGGCACGGGCGTTTATGGACGACTGGGTCGCGGCCTGGGCAGGGGCGATCTATGTCGCCGTGCCACTTGCTACCGTTGGATCTTCGTTGATCTCGACTGATACGGTCTTGCTCCCTTTTTTCGCTTGGGCTCTTGGGCTCTACGGGCGGCTGGCAGAGGGTTCATCCGCTTGGCGCGCTGTCCTGTTTGGCGTCGCGATTGGCGCCGGGATGATGGCGAAATACGCGATGATCTACTTCCTCCTGGGCATGGCGCTCGTTTGGCTTGCGCAGCCCGCGCAGAGGCTACGCCCCAGGGACATGCTCATCGCGTTCGTCGTTGGCCTGGCGGTCTTTGCGCCAAATATCTGGTGGAACATCGAAAATGACGGTCAGACCGTCCGCCACGTGGTCGAAGACAACGCCGATGTTGGGGCGCTGAAGCCGAGTTTTATTGAGGGTTTGAACTTCCTCGGCAGCCAGTTCGTGGCCTTCGGGCCCATTCTCCTGATCGCGGTCTTCTGGCCGCTTTTTCGGCGGCGGGTCCAGGGCGCAGAGCTTACGCTGTTACTGTTTTCGGTACCGATCATTTTCATCGTGACAATCCAGGCGGTGCTCAGCGGTGCCTTCGCAAACTGGGCCGCAACTGCGTATATCGCGGCGCCCATTTTGGCAGTGAGCGTTTTGCAATTCCGCCGCGGGCTGCTTGTTGCGTCGCAAGCGCTCAACGTCGTTATCGCTTTGCTCCTGCCGCTCATACTCGTCTTTCCGGATGTCCTCCGCGATGGTCGAGGCACCCCCGTGGCAAACCGATATCTCGGGCTCCATGACGTGAGCGAGATTGCAGCAGACCTGGCAGAGGCCGAGGGTCTGACCACGATTTCGGCGCGCCAGCGCGGGCTTCTTGCTGATCTCTTTTATACCCTCGACGGCCGTGGCTTTAACCTGCGGGCGTGGACAGATGGGCGGGGCCCTATAGGCAGCTGGTATGTCGCTGAGTTTCCGATTGAACGACCGCTGAGAGAGCAGGTCGCCTATCTCTCTGAGACGCCGCCCCGTTGCGAGGGCGTGCGGGAGATCGGGCCCGTCGATCCGGGCTATGGGGAGTGGGCTGACGCGGGGCTGCGGCTTTGGGCCGTGCCCGCAGGCTGCTAGCGGTAGACTTGAGCCTCACCGGGGAATTGCCGCGCGCGGACTTCATCGGCATAGGCTTTGACGCTCGCCTCGATCTGAGCCCCTAAATCCCCGTATACCTTGACGAATTTCGGCGCGCGGGGGCTGAGGCCGAGCATGTCTTCGAGCACCAGGATTTGCCCGTCGCATTCCGCACTGGCCCCGATTCCGATGGTGGGGATTTCGATCTGACCGGTGATCTTGGCTGCAAGGGGCTCGACCATGCCTTCGAGCACGAGCGCGAACGCTCCTGCATCGGTGACAGCGCGGGCGTCAGCCTCATGGGCGGCCCAAGTGTCTTCATCGCGGCCTTGGGTCTTGAAGCCACCCATGACGTTCGAGCTCTGCGGGGTGAGCCCGATATGGGCCATGACGGGGATGCCACGTTCTACGAGGAATTTGATCGTGGGCGCGACACGGGCACCGCCCTCGAGCTTAACCGCGCCGCAGCCAGTTTCTTTGAGGATGCGGGCCGCGCTGCGGAAGGCTATTTCCGGGCTTTCTTCGTAGGTGCCGAAAGGCATGTCGACGACAATGAGCGCGCGCTGGGTGCCGCGAACCACCGCTTTGCCATGCATGATCATCAGATCGATGGGGACGCCCACAGTCGTTTCCATCCCGTGCATGACCATGCCGAGGCTGTCACCTACGAGGATGAAGTCGGCATGCATGTCCACGATGGCCGCCGTGTGCGCGTGGTAGGAGGTCAGCGACACGATGGGTTCGCCCCCCTTCATCGCGGTGATCTGCGGGCAGGTTTTGCGGCGGATGGGCTTTTGGGTGCTCATAGGAGCTCCTTTCCGGGACCGATGACGCGGTTGTCGATGAGGAGGATATTGCCGAAGCGCACGGAGAGCAAAATCACCGCGGGCTTGTCGAGGGCGCCGTAGAAGGGCGCGAGCGTCGCGGCGTCGCGGATGTCGATAGCGCGGATGTCGGCGCGGGGCTCTTTGCGGATCGCATCGCGCACCATGACGCGGAATTCTTCGGTGGATAGCCCCTTGTTTTCATTGGCTTCTGCGATGTCGAGAGCTTGGTTCAGAACGACGCTTGCGGCGCGATCTTCGGGCGTGAGGCGCACGTTGCGGGAGGACATGGCGAGCCCGTCTGTTTCGCGCACGATGGGCAGGCCGAGGACGCGGATCGGCATGGCGAGGTCGCGGACCATTTGCCGAATGATTGCGAGCTGCTGGTAATCCTTTTCGCCGAAGACGGTCACGTCAGGCTCTAGGATGTGGAAGAGTTTGGAGACGACGGTAGTTACGCCCTCGAAGTGTCCCGGGCGCACCTTGCCTTGGAGAATGCTGGAGAGGGAGGGGACGGCGACGACGGCGTCGGCACCTTCGGGGTACATCTCCTCGCGGGTGGGGAGGAAAACAGCGTTTACCCCCTCTGCGGCGAATTTCGAGAGGTCGCCGTCGATATCGGTGGGGTAATTGTCGAGGTCTTCTTTCTCTCCGAACTGGGTCGGATTGACGAAAATGGAGGCGACGACGGCGTCAACGTGGCGCGCGCATTCCCGGACAAGCGCCATGTGGCCGTCATGGAGAAAACCCATGGTGAGCACACAACCCACTGACTTACCTTGTCTTTTCAGGGCGCGGACGTGATCGCGCATGGTGTCTTTAGAGGAATATGTCTCCATCCTCCTGCTATCGCGCGATCGCTGGGATCGCGCAACAGAGGCGCGGCGTCACACCGTGAGCCGCGCTTAGCTCAATGCGGCAGGGGAGAAGAGGACGCCGAAGGCTTCGCACCAGATCACCACCGAGCTCCACATGGCGGGGTCGAGATCGGCGGGAAGGGTATAGCTTTGGTCACCCACATTGCCCTTGAGTTCGCCGAGGGAAACCCATTCGCCATCTGTCACGTCAGAGGCGGAGGTTGGGCTTACATGGGTGGACAGGTAGACCTTAAGGTCAGGCCCGTTTGTCACATTAAAATCAGTGAGTTGCAGCTCAATCGAGCCGTCAGCCTGACGCACGAAGGCGGCGTTGCCGGAGCCCTGGTGGACACGGTCTGCATCGACGAATTGGCCGGACTTCAGCACCTCGGATTGCTCGGTGACGATGATCGTTTCTTCGACCACGTTGTCGATGAAAAGCGGGGAAAAGAGCCACCAGCCGACAGCGCCTACGACGGCGCCGAGAACGAAGGAGGGGAGGGCGATTTTGAGTGCTTTGAACATGGTCTGTCCCTTTCTTTGTCTTGGCCCTCAGGTGGGTGCGCTTGATGCAGGCGCAACATTTGCAACAGGGGCAGCACAGGGGTGTGACGGATGTTTCAACGGGGTGCACGGGTCGTTAACGCACGAGGTTTTTGGCGTGAAACGGGGAAATTCGAGCCGCTCAAACGGGGGCAGAAGCGATACAGAAACGATACACAACCGATACATACTCGATCTGCGCACATGAGACGCGTTCATTTGGTTAATCTGTGCGGAAGAAATTTTATTCTTTTTCGTGGAGCGCTTTTCCGGGGCCCGCGCGCGACCTGAGGGG
Organism: Pseudomonadota bacterium; assembly: GCA_039190145.1. GTDB lineage: Bacteria > Pseudomonadota > Alphaproteobacteria > Rhodobacterales > Rhodobacteraceae > Shimia_B. The sequence goes on from JBCCYG010000017.1 coordinate 17,185, forward strand.
ACGCGGATATGAGACACCCCAAACAGAGATCAATCGCTGTCTCGGCTTTTCCTTGTCGCGATTCCACCACGCCACTATCCGTGCTCAGGACACGTTCACAGACTTTAGGAGATGTCGTTTGCGCCCGTTGCTGATTGCCGCTTCATTGATTGCCCTGCCAGGGCTCGCTTTGGGGCAAGCGACCGAGTTGAGTTTCGGTATCTACACCACCGCGCGCGACAAATCCGAAAGCGCCGACGAGGCCGATGATTTCAGCGTGGCGACCGTGGGTCTTCGCTACGGCACCTCGTTTGCCAGTGGCGTCGAGGTGATCGGTGGCGCGACCTATCAGTACCGGTTTGACCCAGAAGAGGTGTCTGGCAATCGGACGGATGACACGCTTGCCAGTGCTTTTCAGCTGGACCTTCAGCTTGGGACGACGCGCCCGAACGGTGTTTATGCCGGCGGGCTGTTAAGTGTTGGTGCGCTTGATGCCTCAACGGACACCGCGGAAGAGGCCGAGATTTACGTTCTCGGCGGTGAGGCGTCCTCTGATGCGGGCGCTTGGACGCTCGGCGGGCAACTTGGCTACCTAGTGAGTGAGGCCGACGACAATGAGGGGCTCGACAATGCGAGCTTTGGCGTCGTTTACGCGGAGAGGCCCTTTGGCGGCCCTTTGCCGGGGATATTCGACGTCGCTTTCACCTACGCTTTAGGCGAGCAGGATAGCGACTCGGGCGGTGATGACTTGGATTACCTGGCGCTTTCGGTCGGCGCCCGGTTTGACATCCCGCCCATCGGCCTGGCGACTGGTTCGTCGGTTGATATCGCTCTGGGCTACACGAGCATTACCGAGGACAGCGGTGGCAGTACGGAAATCGAAGACACCACGATTGCCGCGACATACACCCTGCGCTTTGGCAATGATGGGCGTCTGCGGCGGGGCTTGCCGAGCTTTACCGCATGGTCTGGCGCCGTCCACGCGGTAGACTAGCCCGGGCCCGACGCCCAGCACGAGCCGCAGTCGCATTCGCGCGCTTAAAGGTCGGCTGGATTTTGCGAACTTTGCCTGCATGGGTCATGGTCTCGGCCAAACGCTAGGGAGTCGGCGCGATGAAGACGCATGTGAAGGCGCTTGTGATTGGCGGGGGCGCGGTGGGCACCTCTATCGCCTACCACCTCGGCAAGGCTGGTTGGGACACGATGCAGGTGGAGCGGGATGCGCTCACTGCCGGGTCAACGTGGCATGCGGCGGGGCTGCTGCCGTATTTCAACATGTCCTACGCGACGACCCACATCCACGACTACTCTATCAAGTTCTACAAGACGCTGAAGGAAGAGACGGGTCAGGACCCGGGCTTTTACGTCGTCGGCAATCTGCGCATGGCGCAGACGCAGGAGCGGATGGATGAGTACATGCTTTATGCAAGTACTGCTGAGACCTGCGGCGTGCCTTACGAGTGGCTGACGCCCGCGCAGATCAAAGAGCGCTATCCGCTGGTGCGCACCGAAGACCTGAAAGGCGCGATTTACCACCCGACGGATGGCTATATTAACCCCGCCGACGTCACGAACGCCATGGCCGCGGGGGCGCGGCAGCTCGGGGTGTCGATCCAGCAGCGCTGGCAGGCGGATGCGTTCGAGTGGACTGGCTCCGAGTGGAAGGTGACGCTCACCAAGATGGTGGAGACCGGGGGGAACCTGGTGGCCTCAGAGGAGCAGGTCGTCGTGACGGCCGAGCATGTGGTGACGGCCTCGGGGAACCACGCGCCTCGAACGGCGAAGCTCCTCGGGATCAAGATGCCCGCCATTGTGGTCGAGCATCAGTATATCGTCACTGAGCCCGACCCCGCGCTCGTCGAGTGGCGCAAGGACAACCCGCAGCACCCGGTTCTGCGCGATGCCGATGCCAAGTGGTATGTGCGAGAGGAGCGCGGTGGGTGGATTTTGGGGCCGTACGAATACGGTGCGCCGGCGCGGTTTGAATACGGTGTGCCTGCGTCTTTCCGGGCGGATCTCTACCCCCTCGATCTTGAGCGGATCGAGGAAGAGTACATGTCGATGATCCACCGGATTCCGTCGTCTGAGAACGTGGGTTTGAAGGACGACTATAACGGGCCGATTTGCTACACGCCGGATGGCAACCCCCTCATCGGGCCGGCGCCGGGCTTGCGGAACATGTGGCTGGCGGA